>DATEMW010000280.1:0-9937 GCA_035275385.1 Candidatus Methylomirabilota bacterium
CGCAAGCCGTACACGGTCGAGGCCGAGAAGCTCGCCGACGAGGCTTCGGGGAAGTAGCGCGTCGGCACCGCGATCTCGGCGATCCGGAAGCCCGAGGCCACGATCTGGGCCACGATCTCCTGATCGAAGATGAAGCCGTCCGAGTTCAGCGCCACATTCACGGTCTCCAGCACCTCCCGGCGGAAGGCGCGGTAGCCCGTGTGGAACTCGGAGAGCGCCAGACCGAACGTCCGATTCTCGAGGTTCGTGAGGAAGCGGTTCGAGAAATACTTCCACCAGGGCATCCCCTGGGCCAGCGCCGAACCGCTCTTCAGTCGCGAGCCGAACACGACGTCGGCCTCCCCACGGACGATCGGATCGATGATCTGCGGAACCAGCCGCGGATCGTACTGGTAGTCGGGATGGACCATCACGACGATGTCCGCTCCCGCGCGCAGCGCCTCCGCGTAACACGTCTTCTGGTTCGCGCCGTAGCCGTAGTTCTGGTTGTGCACGAAGATCTCGAGGCCGAGCTGCCGCGCGACCTCGAGCGTTCCATCCGTGGACCCGTCGTCCACAAGGATCACGAGGCTCACCGTGTCCTTCGGCAGCTCCTCGTATGTCAGACGGAGCGTACGCCCCGCGTTGTAGGCCGGCATCACAACTACCACTTTCTCTTTCGTCTGCATGGCGCCACCCAGGTGCAGCCCCGATGCCAGATGGCCGCTCGTTGCAATCTCGCGCACTTGCGGCCCATCACCGTGATATCCGGATTTTTTCGCTACAAAATTTCGTTGACGAGCGTGACGAGAATTGTCAGCGGCGCGACTTGAGCGCGGGCGTAGGCTGAGTACCGGACACGAGCCGATTTGCGATGGCGGACAACGACTTCTACCTGACGGCGGAGCAGCGCGAGATGCGCGACCTCGTGCGCGCGATCGCGCGCGACCGCATCGCGCCGCGCGCCGCCGAGGTGGACGAGACCGAAGCCTATCCCGAGGAGGGGCTCAAGCTTCTGGGCGACCAGGGGCTCATGGGGCTCTACATTCCGGAAGCCTACGGCGGGACGGACATGGGCACGCTGGCGTTCTGCCTCGCCGTCGAAGAAATCGCCTGGGCGTGCGCGTCGTCCGCCACGATCTATCTCGTCCAGTACGCCGGAGGCTGGCCGATCGTCGCTGCCGGCAGCGCCGAGCAGAAGCGGCGCTATCTCCCGCGTCTGGCCTCGGGCGAGATCACGGCGGCGTTCTCTCTCTCCGAGCCGGGCGCCGGCTCAGACGCGGCCGCGCTCGCGACGCGCGCGGTTCGCAAGGGCGACCGCTACGTGTTGAACGGTACGAAGCTCTGGGTCAGTAACGGCAGCAAGGCGTCGGTTATCACGCTGTTCGCCACAGTCGACAGCGGCCGCGGCAAGGGCGGCGTCACGGCGTTTCTCGTGGAGCCGACATTTCGCGGCTTCGCCGTCGGCAAACTCGAGCGCAAGCTCGGGATCCGCGGGTCGCCCACCGCGGCGCTCCACCTGTCCGACTGCGAGGTGCCGGTCGAGAATCGTCTCGGCGAGGAGGGCGATGGCTACAGGATCGCGCTTCGCGTTCTCGACGGCTCGCGTCCGGCGGTCGGCGCGGAGGCGGTCGGCATCGGGCAGGCCGCGCTCGATGCCGCCGTGGGCTACTCGAAGGAGCGGCATCAGTTCGGCCAGCCGATCGGCGCCTTCCAGGGCGTGCAGTTCATGCTGGCCGACATGGCGATCGCGGTGCACGGCGCTCGGCTGATGGTGCATCACGCCGCAGCGCTGGTGGATCGCGGCGCGGTCGCGACGGCGTTCGAATCGTCGATGGCCAAGTGCTTCGCCGCGGATACCGCGATGAAGGTCGCGACCGACGCCGTCCAGATCTTCGGCGGGTACGGCTACACGCGGGACTATCCGGTGGAGCGCCTCATGCGCGACGCAAAGATCACCCAGATCTACGAAGGCACCAACCAGATCCAGCGGATCGTGATCGCGCGCGAGCTCGCGCGCGGGGCCGGCCGATGACACAAGACTCGAGGGCGCTGGCACCCGGCGAGGTCGCGCGGCTGCTCGAGAGCGCCGCGACGGCGATCCGCGCCGAGCTCACGGCGCTGAGCGAGGACGTCCTCGGATGGCATCCGGCGCCCGGCGAATGGTGCGTGAAGGAGGTGCTCGGCCACCTGATCGAGAGCGAGCGACGCGGCTTCAACGGTCGCATCCGCCTGATCCTGGCTGGCAGCGAGCCGAGCTTCCAGGGGTGGGACCAGGTCGAAGTCGCCCGGGTGCGGCGCGACTGCGCCACGCCGGCCGCGGCGCTGGTCGCCGACTTCGACGCGCTCCGGCGTGACAGCGTTGGTCTGGTCGCCGGGCTCAGCGCGTCCGACCTCACGCGCGGGGGACAGCATCCGAAAGTCGGCCACCTACGGGTGAGCGACCTCCTGCACGAGTGGGTCCACCATGACCGGAACCATTTCCGTCAAATCCTGGCCAACGTTCAGGCGGCCGCCTGGCCGCACATGGGTAACGCCCGCCGGTTCACGACCGGGTAGCTCCGCAGTGAGGACACGGGATTTGACGGCGCCCGCCTCGGGGTGATACGTGTCTAGACATCTTGACAGCAGGAGGACGCTCCCTTTGAATTACCGGCCGGGCATTCCTCGCTATCTGCAGATCGCCGACACCATCCGCCATGAGCTCCGCGACGAAGGGGAACGGATCGCGTCCGAGCACGCCCTCTGCGCCCGCTTCAAGGTGAGTCGGCCGACCATCCGCCAGGCGCTCGACGTCCTGGTGCAGGAGGGGCGCCTCTATCGCCACGCCGGGCGCGGCACGTTCGCGACGCCGGCCGCGGGCGGCGACCGAAAGCTCCGGGTGATCGGCTCGGTCGGCGACATGATGGCGCTCGGTGACGAGACCTGGTTCAAGTTCGTGTCGCGCGAGGTGGTGCTCTTGCCCGCGAACATCGCGCAAGCGCTGCGCCTGCCGCCCCGCTCGTCGGCCTATTGCATCGTGGGCGTGCGGCATTCCGAGGCCGGGCCCTTCCAGCACGTCACGGCGTACATGCCGCTGACGATCGGCACCGCCCTCTCCGACGAAGATCTCTCGAAGACCTCGATGATCGGCGCGATCGAGCGCCTGCTCGGCATTCCGATCAAGCTGATGGAGCAGGTCGTCGACGCCGCGCTGGCGCCGCGCCAGGTGGCCGAGCAGCTGCAGATCCGCGCGCGCTCGCCGCTCTTGTTCTTCGAGCGTACCTACTTCGCGCTGAGCGGCGAGCCCGTCGAGCACACGATCTCCTGGCAGACCGGACGTCGCTACCCGTACCGGATCGTCCTCTCGCGCGCGGAGCGCCGGAACTGACAGTGCCGTATCGCGTCGGGTTCGACGTCGGGGGAACGTTCACCGACTTCGTGCTCCAGTCGCCCTCCGGTGAGCTCTCGACCGGCAAGCGGCTCACGACGTACCCGGATCCGTCCGACGCCTGTCTGGCGGGCCTCGACGAGCTCCTGGCTCAGGCCGGCGTGCCGTGGAGCGACGTCGCGCAGGCGGTCCACGGCACCACGCTCGGCTCCAACGTCGTCATCGAGCGCAAGGCGCGCGGCGTCGGGCTCCTGACGACCCGCGGCTTTCGCGACGTGCTGATCATCGGGCGTGAGAAGCGCTACCAGGTGTACGACCTTCAGATTGAAAAACCGGCGCCGTTGATCCCACGACGTTTGATCGGCGAGGTCACCGAGCGGGTCCTGGCCGACGGCGCCGTGCGCACGCCGCTCGACGAGGCCGACGCGCGGCGGGCGATCCGCGAGCTGGCGGCCCGCGGCGTGACCACGCTCGCGGTGTGCCTGCTGCACGCGTACGTGAATCCGGCGCACGAGCGCCGCATCGCGGCCCTCGTCGCCGAGGAAGCGCCCGACGTCACGGTGACGCTCTCCCACGAGGTCTCGCCGACCTTCCGGGAGTACGAGCGGACGTCCACCGCCGTGGTCAACGCCTACGTGATGTCGATCGTCCGCGACTACCTGCGCGGCCTCGCCTCCGCGATGAGCGGGCGCGGCTATCGCGGCCGGCTGTTCGTGGTGCAGTCCTCCGGGGGCATCGCGACCGCCGAAGCGATGCAGCGTTACCCGGTCAGGATGATCGAGTCCGGTCCCGCCGCCGGCGCGTTGATGGCGGCCGCGTACGGCGAGCTTACCGGGCACCGCGACCTGATCGCCTTCGACATGGGCGGCACGACCGCGAAGCTCGCGCTGATCGAGGGCGGCCGTCCAGCCACCACGACGTCGTTCGAGCTCCATCGCGTGAACAACGCGCCCGGCAGCGGACTTCCCATGAACATTCAGGCGATCGACCTGGTCGAGATCGGCGCGGGCGGCGGCTCGATCGCCCGGGCCAAGCTCGGCGTCATCGCGGTTGGGCCGGAGAGCGCCTCGTCGACGCCGGGACCCGTCTGCTACGGTCGCGGTGGCGTGGAGCCGACCGTCACCGACGCCGACGTCGTGCTCGGGTACGTGAATCCCGACTACTTCGCCGGCGGCTCCATGAAGCTCCAGGCCGGAGCCGCGGCGCGCGCGATCGAGGAGCGGGTCGCGCGGCCGCTCGGCCTCTCGCTCGAGGACGCCGCCTGGGGCATCCACACGATCGTCAACACGAACATGGAGCTGGCGACGCGCGTGGTCTCGATCGAGCGCGGCCGCGACCCGCGCGATCTCACGCTGGTCGCGTTCGGTGGCTCGGGGCCGGTGCACGGCTGTCGGCTGGCCCAGGCGCTCGGGATCCCGCGCGTCGTGCTGCCGGCGTCCGCCGGGGTCACCGCGGCGATCGGCTTGCTCGCCGCCGAGGTCAAGTTCGACGTCGCGCGGACGTACGTGCGGCGCCTCGACGCGGTCGACGGCGCCTTCCTCGACGCGATGTACGCGGAGATGAGCGCGCAAGCGACCGCGGTCGTGCTAGAGTCCGCGGTCGCCGGCGAGGTGATGCTCGCGCGATCGGCCGACGCGCGCTACGTCGGGCAGGGCTACGAGGTCACCGTTCCCGTCCCCCTGGGCCGGCTCGACGGTGCCGCGCTCGCCCGCGTGCGCTCGACATTCCACGAGGTCTACGCCGCCCGCTATGGATACGCGAACCCCGCCGAGCCGGTCGAGATCGTGACCTGGAAGCTCTCGGCCGTCGGCGGCTCGCCGCGCGTCGCGCTTGCCAAGGCGGGCGCAGGCTCGGTGGACGTGCGGCGCAAGGCGATGCGCCGCGCGTACTTCCCGGAGGCGCGAGGCTACGCCGACACGCCGGTGTACGACCGGTACGAGCTCGCCGCGGGCACGACGCTCACCGGCCCGGCGATCGTCGAGGAGCGCGAGTCGACGACGGTTTTGCCGCCGGGCGTGACGGCGACGGTAGACGAGTACGCGAACCTGATCGCGGAGACGCGCCGCGCATGAGCCGGGTCGATCCGATCACGCTCGGGGTCGTCTGGGGGGCGCTCCAGTCGATCGCCGTCGAGATCGGCACGACCGTGCATCGCACCGCCTACTCGGAGCAGGCGCGCGAGGGCCAGGACTTCTCGGTCGCGGTCTTCGACCCCAGCGGCCGGATGGTCGCGCAGGGTCCGTACTCACCCGGCCACATGGGCGCGATGTCGTTTGCCGTACGGAACGCGCTCGCGGCCCACCCGGTCGACACGCTGCGACCCGGCGACGCGATTCTCCTGAACGATCCGCTCCTCGGCTCCGGCCACTTGCCCGACTTCTTCATCACTCAGCCGGCGTTCGCGGACGGAGCGCTGGTCGGGTTCGCGGTGAACATCCTGCATCACACCGACGTGGGCGGTCAGCGGCCCGGCAGCCAGGGGGTCGAGGGGATCTTCGACTACTTCCAGGAAGGGCTCCGCATCCCGCCCACGAAAGTGTGGAAGGAATATCAGGAGCAGGAAGGCATCGTCGGCATCATCGCCGCCAACACGCGCACCCCCGACAAGGTGCTCGGTGATCTGCGCGCGCAGCGAAGCGCCTTGCGCGTGGGCGAGCTTCGACTGCAAGAGCTGGCCGCCCGCTACGGCCGCGAGACGCTCGCCGCCGCGATGGACGAGATCATTGCGCGCAGCGAGGCCAGCATGCGCGCCGCGATCGACGAGATCCCGGACGGCACGTACCGGTTCGAGGATTTCATGGACGACTGCGGCCCCGGCACCGAGCCGCTGCGCGTCGCGGTCGCGGTGACCGTCGACGGAAGCTCGCTGGTGATCGACTACGAGGGCTCGAGCCCCCAGACCGCGTCGGGAATGAACTCCTACATCAACTACACGCGCTCGTATTCCTACGCGGCGGTGAAGTGCCTCACCGACCCGTTCGGCCCGATGAACGAGGGCGCCTTGCGGCCGATCACCGTGAAGGCGCCCGAGGGATCGTTCCTCAACCCGCGGCCGCCGGCCGGCGGCGGGCCGCGCGCGATCATCTGCTACCGGACGTTCGAGTCGGTGCTGGGCGCGCTCGCGCCGGCTTTGCCGGACCGGGTCGCGGCGGCCGCCTCGCACATGGCCAACCCGACCTTCGGCGGCTGGGACCGCGCGCGCAAGCGCCGCTTCGTCGCCTACGAGCTGGTGCTGTCGGGCACCGGCGCCCGCGCCACCAAGGACGGCTGCGAGGCGATGTCGTGGGCGTTCAACGCGGCGAACATCCCCGTCGAGGCGCAAGAGGCCAACCAGCCGATCGTCGTCGAGCGCTTCGAGCTGATCGCCGACTCGGCCGGCGCGGGCAAGTTCCGCGGCGGATGCGGGGTCCGGCGCGATCTGCGCCTGCTCGGCGACGAAGGAAAGCTGACGAACCTCTCTGACCGACAGAGGTTCGCGCCGTACGGTCTCGGCGGCGGCCGGCCGGGGCACCTGGGCCGCACCCTGATCAACCCCGGCGCGGCGGAGCAAGTGGTGCACGGCAAGCAGTCGCGCGAGTTCGCCTTCGGCGACGTCGTGTCGTTCCAGCAGTCGGGCGCCGGTGGATACGGCGATCCGCTCGAGCGCGAGCCCGCGCGCGTCCTCGAGGACGTGCTCGACGACTACGTGTCGGTCGACGCCGCGCTCCGCGAGTACGGTGTCGTGATCGCGGGCGCGGGCGCCGCGCTGTCGGTCGACGCCGACGCGACGCGGCGCCTGCGCGCGACGATGAGGAGCGGACGGACATGATCCGGTTCACCGCCGAGCAGGAAGAATTCAGAAAGGCCGTCGCGCGGTTCGTCGACGCCGAGGTGGCGCCTGCGGCGGAAGCCATCGACGAGCGCGGCGAGTTTCCGACGAAGCTCTTCAAGCGTCTGGGCGAGCTCGGCTATCTCGGGCTGCGCTATCCCGAGAAGTACGGTGGCGCCGGCGCCGACATGGTGACGTACTGCCTCTTCGCGGAAGAGCTGGCGCGCGGCTCGATGTCGGTGGCCGCGGCCGCGGCGATGCAGTCGCTGATGGGAACGTACTTCGTGTACAAGTACGGCTCCGAGGCGCTCCGCGCGCGCTACCTGGTGCCGGCGCTCCGCGGCGAGCTGATCGCGACGTTCGGGCTGACGGAGCCGAACGCCGGCTCCGACGTCGCCGCCATCACGACGCGGGCCCATCGCCGCGGCGATCGCTACGTGCTGCGCGGTACCAAGACGTGGGTCACCAGCGCGCCGGTCGCCGACATCCTGACGGTCGCGGCCAAGACGTCGGACGAGCGCGGCATGAAGTCCATCGCGCTGTTCCTGCTGGACCGCGCGACGATGCGCGGCATCACGCTCGGCAAGTCGATCGAGAAGATGGCGGTGCGCGGCTCGGTGACCGGCGAGATCCTGCTCGAGGACGTCGAGGTGCCGGCCGAGCACCTGCTCGGCGGTGAGACGGGCGGGGTCGAGAAGATCGGCGGCATCCTGTCGGAGATCCGCGTGATGACCGCGGCGATCTCGGTGGGGCTGGCCCGCGCCGCGTACCAGGCGGCGCTCGCGTACGCGCGCGAGCGGCAGGCGTTCGGCAAGCCGATCGCCGAGCATCAGGCGATCGGGTTCAAGCTCGCCGACATGCTGACCTCGCTGCACGCGGCGATCCTCGTCACCTATCAGGCGGCGGCCCAGGTCGACGAGGGGCGCATCGTCACGCGCGAGGCCGCGATGGCGAAGCTCTTCGCTTCGGAGACGGCCGTGAAGATCACCGACGAGGCGGCGCGGATCTTCGCCTCGTACGGGCTCGCGATGGAATATCCGGTCCAGCGCTACTTCCGGGACGCGCGCTTCCTGCTGCCCGGGGGCGGCACCTCCGAGATCCTGCGCCTGATCATCGGTCGCGATCTCGACTGGGAGCGCGGCCCGGCATTCGCCTGACGCAGTGCCCGCGGCCTGTCGTCGCGGGCTCTGCCCGCCGGCCCAGGCGCGCCGGCGAACGAACACTCGGGAGGGACGATGCAATCGCGCGGACGCTATTTCGAGGACTTCAAGGTGGGCGAGGTGCTGGTGACGGGCCGGCGGACGGTCGAAGGCGGCGACGTCTCGCGTTTCGCCGGGCTCACCGGCGACTTCAACCCGCTCCACACCGACGAGATCTTCGCGCGGCAGACGCCGTTCGGCGCGCGCGTCGCTCACGGTATCCTGACTCTTGCCGTATCCAACGGGCAGCAAAACCTCTCGGGGTGGTTCGAAGGGACGGCGCTGGCGCTCCTCGGGCTCGACCGGCTCCGCTTCACGGTGCCGGTGAAGTTCGGCGACACGATCCACACCGTGATGACCGTGAAGCAAGCGCGCGAGTCGTCCAGGACCGACCGCGGCGTCGTCACGTTCGACGTCGTGGTCAAGAACCAGCGCGACGAGGTGGTCTGCAGCTACGAGGAGAACGTCCTCATGCGGAGGCGCGGGTGACGCAGTCGGAGGGGCGGTCATGAGGAAAGTCGCACTGGTCGGCGCCGGCGTGTCGAAGTTCGGTGTGCGAAAGGCGAGCTATCGCGACCTGATCTGGGAAGCCGGCAAGGCCTGCTTCGACTCGGCGCCGGCGGTGAAGCCCAAGGACGTCGAAGGGCTCGTGGTCGGCTCGGTCATGCCCGAGCGCACCGCGTTCCAGTCGCACATCTCGTCGATGGCCGCCGAGGCGCTCGGGATCAGGCCCAGCGCGCTCAGCGCGCGCACCGAGCACATGTGCGCCTCGGGCACGGTCGGCATCCGGTACGCCTACGCCTTCATCGCCGCCGGGCTCGCCGATCTGGTCATGGTGCTCGGCGTCGAGAAGCTCAATCAGCCGAGCGGCGACGAGGCGATCCTGAACATGGGGACCGGCGTCGACCGCGAGTGGGAGGCGTCGTTCGGGCTCACCGCGCCGCCCTGCTTCGCGCTGGCCGCGCAGCGGCACATCACGGAGTACGGCACGACCGAGGAGCAGCTCGCGATGGTCGGCGTGAAGAACCACACGCACGCGCAGAAGAACCCCAACGCCCACTTCCAGCGCGGCGCGACGCTCGAGCAGGTGATGGGCTCGCGCATGATCTCGTCGCCGCTCAGGCTCTTCATGTGCTCGCCGATCACCGACGGGGCCGCCGCGGTGCTCGTCGCGTCGGAAGAGCGCGCGCGGGCGTTGACCGACACGCCCGTCTGGATCCGCGGCACCGGCCAGGCGCTCGACGGCTTCCAGCTGACGTCCTTGCACGAGGACTACGCGCACTGGCCCGCGCTCTCGCGCGCCGGGCAGGCCGCCTACAAAATGGCCGGGATCACGCCGCGCGATGTCGACGTCGCCGAGGTGCACGACTGCTTCGCGATCGCCGAGCTGATCGCCTACGAAGAGCTCGGGTTCTGCCGAAAAGGCGAGGCGGGCGCATTCGTCGCGGCGGGCCGCAGCGACTACGGCGGCGACGTCGTCGTGAACCCGCGGGGCGGGCTGATGGGCTGCGGCCATCCCCTGGGCGCGACCGGCGTGGCGCAGGCGGCCGAGGTGTGGGCGCAGCTCCGCGGCGAGGCGGG
>DATEMW010000281.1:0-22124 GCA_035275385.1 Candidatus Methylomirabilota bacterium
TCACGGAGAAAGAGGTCGTCCTTGTAGCGGAGCGGCCGGGGCTCCGGCAGCGCCACGCGCGCCACCGTCGCGGAGCCCTCGATCGTGGTCACCACTCCCACCCGCTCCTGCGCGAAACTGGAGGACGCCAGCAGCAGGGCCGCGGCGCCGGTGAGCAGCAACGCTGCGATGACTCGCTTGACCAGACTCATGACTCTCCCTTGCCGTCGAGCACCATCTCGGTCGCTCCTCGTGCGCGCGGCGAAGTGCAGTAGGAGCAAGCAAAATGCCACGCGTTTCCGGATTTCCAGAAAAATCAAACCGAAAGGTTCTTCTAGATTTGGACCACCGGCCGGAAAGTTGGCGCTGGACACGGCTGAGCCAGACTGTCCGCTTCTGGCCACTCTGACCGTGCCATCCGGTGTTTCCGGATTCTTGCGTTCCTGCGCGAGTGGGACTACGCTCGCGTTCACTCGCGCGCGCGAAGCAAAGGAGCCACTGCCATGTCACTCAGAGTCATGTCGGCCGACAGCCACATGGATCTCATCTACCTCCCGCCCGACACGTTCACCTCGCGCATGCCCTCGACGTGGCGCGACCGCGCGCCGCGCGTGGTCGAGCGTGACGGGCGCAAGGTGTGGGTCTCGGGCGACGCGGTACTCGGACCGTGGGGCGTGTACGGCCCGGGCGTGACCGGCGGGCGGCGCGGCCGCATCCTCGCCGAAGCCGGCTTCGCCTCGGGCACGCAGACGCGGCCGTCGAATTCGGTCGAGCGGCGCCAGGACCAGGAGCGCGACGGCGTCGAGGCCGAGGTGATCTACGGCATCATCGGGATCTCGCGCGGCCTCTTCACCCACAGCGGCATCGCCGATCACGAGACGCTCGCCGCCGTGTACCGCGCCTACAACGACTACATCGCCGACTTCAATCGCTCGGCGCCCGGACGCTTCTTCGGGCTCGGCTGCCTGCCGAACCACGACGCGGCCGCGGCGGCGGACGAGGTGCGCCACTGCGCCGAGCTCGGCCTGCGCGGCGCCGTCTTCGTCCCGTGGGGCTCGAAGCTCCCGGTGTGGCACCCAATATGGGAGCCCCTGTGGGCGACCGCGGAAGAAACTGGCCTTGTTATTTCTTTTCACGTCTTCGAGGGCGGCGCCGCGACCGTCGGCTACGCGGTGCAGGGCATCCAGAGCCCGGCGTCCGCCGGCTCGTGGACGGTCGTCGCGCCGCTGCAGATGGACGAGATCTGCGCCTCGGTGATCTTGTCCGGCGTCTGCGAGCGCCATCCCAAGCTCACCTTGATCCTGGGCGAGAGCGGGATCGGCTGGCTGCCGTACATGCTCGAGCGCCTCGACGACACCTACGAGGAGCGGCTGGCCGACGACCTCGGGCTCAAGCTGCCGCCGAGCGCCTACTTCAAGCGGCAGATGTACGCGACCTTCCAGAAGGACTTCCACGGCGTCCGCGCGATGGCGGAGATCGCGCCCGACAACGTCATGTGGGGCTCGGACTATCCGCACCGCGACGGGACCTGGCCCTTCTCGCAGAAGGCGATCGAGGAGCAGTTCCGGGGCATCCCGGCCGCGATCCAGTCGAAGATGCTGTGGGAGAACGTGCGCCGGGTCTATCGCATCGACAGCTAGCGGACGTGATGCGGGAGGCGCGGCGCCAGCGGGAGATCAAGGACTACTACCTCGCGATCTCCGCCGACGAGATCACCTCGTACCTGACGCCGGCGTCCTTCGACCTCTGGGCGTCGCTCGCCCGCTACCGTCACGAGTTCCAGCTCGGCGCGCGCTGGCTTGAGCTCGGCGGCGGTATGGGCGACCTGGCCGCCGCCGCGCTCGAGCGCGGCTACGACGTGCTCATGACCGACGTCCAGCCGGAGCTGCTCGCGACCGCGGCGGCGCGCCATCCCGGGCTCTCCGGCCGCCTCCAGCGCGCGGACATCTTCGACGCGCGCGACGCGCAGGCGCTCGCCGCGCAGGGGCCGTTCGCGATCGTCGCCGCGCTGGGCGCCGTACTGAACCACGCGCGCGACCGAAAGGAGCTCGCGCGCGGCTTCGCGCACCTGGTCGCGCTCACCGAGCCCGGCGCGCTCCTGGTCGTCGACCTCATGCTGAGCGAGATGTTCCCCGGACATCCCGCGTCGATCTGGGCCGACATGCTCCACGTCATGCCGAGCTTCGCCGAGCTGGCGCCGCTGCTCGGCGGTGCGCGTCTGCACCTGCTCGAGGCGCACTCGCTCTATCACCGCTACCCGCCGACGGCCGCGTTCGACGCCCCGTTCGACGAGCGCATGCTGAGACTGTTCCTGCGCAAGCCCCCGGCGCCCGCGCGCGGTCCCGCCGCCAGCGCCAGCAGGCTGCGGAATAAGGTCCAGATGCGAGGCGACGCCCGAAGGCTGCGCGCGAGGCGTACTCCTGTACGTTGAGCGCGCAGTCGAGGGCGTCAACTGCTAGAGGATCGCGGCGTGCACGACCTGGCTCTCGGCGACCAGCGCCAGGCCCCGCGCCCGACTCAGCCGGAGCTCGACGAGCCAGCCGACGCCGACGCCGCGCCTGACCGGCCCCATCGCGCCCGCCGCCGACTTCAACAGATCCTCGGCGTGCGCGCGCATCCAGCTCTCGTCGACCTTGCCGTCGATCCGGCGTCCATACGTCTCGATCGTGCCGGCGCGGAGGAGCTTGGGCCATTCGCGCGCGAACAGCGAGCCGTCCTGGCACAGGTCGAGCCCGATGAAGCTGTCGCTCGCGAAGACCGCGGCTCCCTGCGCGCCCGGCGCGATCGTTCCGCCGAGCGCCGTCTCCACGTCCTTCTGGAGGGCGCGCACCTCGGGCTTGTCGTGGACCGCCGTGTAGCTCTGCGTCGCTGACGGCGCCGCGACGCCCTGGGAGTATCGCTGGACTTCGGCCCACACCCGCTGCTGATCGCTGCGCTCGAGCACCTGCGAGCGGAGCTTCGGCGCGGCGACCATCTCGCGCGGCGCGAACCCCTTGGCCTCGCCCGCCCAGCGGCCTTGCTCGACGCAGTAGACCGGCAGGGTCAGCGGTCCGCTCCGCGGCGGGACCAGCACGTCCTCGAGCACGATGCGGTTTTGCTTGCCGCCCAGGAGGATCTCGCCCGCGAGCACGAGCACGTGCACCGCGCCGCGGTTCTCGATCGTGAGCTCGGACACCGACGCGTTGGCCCGTTCGGTGACCAGCAGCTCGCCGCGGGCCCGCGCCTCGTCGAGCGTGCGGATCGCCAAGGGGGTCGGACCGCGGGCCCCGTGGAGCCAGAAGACCGTGAGCCCACCATAGGTGCGGCGCTCACCGATCTTGACGCCTTCGAGAAACCGGCCGAGATCGGCGCCGATCGCGCCCGCGCTGGGCGGCGCCTCGCTCGCACCTCCGCCGGGGAGCACTCGGATCCGGTCCGCTCGCGCCGGCGCCGCCGCGGCGACGACGCCCGCCCCCACAGTCAACATCTGCAAGAGGCTCCGTCTGGTCATGCGCCCACCCTCCCGGCCGGCGGCGGCCGCGCTCGTCGTTCGGTCGTGCAGTTAGACCGGCTCGCGGCAAGGGAGTTCCCGCGGGGCTGCCTTGCCCGGCGGACGGCGCGCTGCCATAATCCCAGCCACGTATCGAAAAACGATCCCAACGCCTTGAGGAGAGAGGCCATGCCGAACATCACGATCCAGTGGTACGCCGGGCGCACCGACCAGCAGAAGCGCGAGATCACCGCCGCGATCACCGACGCGATGGTGAAGATCGGCAAGACGACGGCCGACCAGGTCCACATCGTGTTCCAGGACGTCGAGAAGGCGAACTGGGGCGTCAACGGCAAGCTGGCGAGCGACTAGGAGCCCCGAGCCAATGACCGATCCGCGTCTCAGGAGCCTCGCCGAACAGCTCGACGGGGGGACGATCGCCCGTCGAGAGTTTCTCCGGAAATCCGCCATCATCACCGGTGGGACCGCCGCGGGCCTGGCTGTCCTGCGCGGTATGGCCAGCGGTCAGCCGAAGACCAAGCTGCGCATCTGGCTCTTCAAGAGCTACGTGACAGCCGGCAACGACATCCTCGCCAAGCAGATCGAGGCTTGGGCCAAGGAGCGCAACGTCGAGCCCGAGTTCGACTGGGCCACCTTCGGCGATCGCGAGCAGAAGTTCGTCGCCGCCATCGAGGCCGGCAACCCGCCAGACGTGGCCGAGATGAATTACCAGGGCCCGATGCGCTACAAGGCCGCGCTCCGCGACGTGTCGAAGCTGGCCAAGGACCTGGCCGCCCCGCGCGGCGGTCTTCTCCCGTACGCCGATCGGGTCGTTCAGCTCAACGGCCAGTACTTCGGTATCGCGCGGCTGGCCTTCGGTGGAGGCCTGCACGTCCGAAAGGACCTGCTCGCGGAAAAGGGCCTCAAGATGCCGAAGGTCTACGACCCCGACGTGCTCGAGGTCGCCAAGAAGACTCAGGATCCGTCGAAGGACATCTGGGGCTTCGGCCAGACGCTGAACCGCTGCGACGACGGCAACGGGTTCATGCAGAACATCCTGTGGAACTACGGCGGCGGCGCCTGGGACAAGGACGGCAAGCCGGCGCTCGCGACGTCGAATCTCAAGGCGAACATGGCGGCGCTGCAGTTCGCGGTCGACACGATCCAGAAGCACAAGGTCCAGCCGCCGGGCGTGATGGGCTGGAACGACGCCAGCAACAACGAGGCGTACATGGCGGGCAAGCTCGTCACGACCAACAACGGCGCCAGCCTCTACTACGCCATGGGTGCGAAGAATCATCCGCTCTTCGAGAAGACGCAGGTGATCCTGACGCCGGGCGGGCCCGCCGGCACGTTCGTCTTCGCCGGCGCCTACAACTGGGGCGTCTTCCAGAAGTCGAAGAATCACGAGCTGGCCGAGGACATGATTCGCTGGGTCGAGGACGAGAAGCGGTTCGAGGAGTTCATGAAGGCGTGCAGCGGCCAGGCCGGCCCCGTGTACAAGACGCGCGCCGAGCATCCGTACTGGAAGAGCAATCCCAACTACGAAGGCATGCTGCAGAACATCATGCGCAGCGTGTGGCCCGGCTACCCGGGCCCGATCTCCCCCGCGGCGATCGAGGTGCAGGCGCAGTACATGCTCTGCGACATGGCCGGGCGGGTCGTGTCGGCGGGGCTCTCGATCGAGGCCGCGCTGAAGGAAGCGCACGGCCGCGTGGAAGAGGTCCACAAGATCAGAGGAGGCAAATAGCGCCGAGCGCGTCGACCCATGGCCACCGTCGCTCGAATACCCGTCGACCGAGCACGCACAACGCCGGTGCGCGCCGGGCTCCGGCGCCGACTCGGCGCCGACTGGCATCTCGGCTATCTCTTCGTCCTGCCGATGGTGGTCATGGTCATCGCGCTCGTCGCCTACCCGTTCGTCTATGCGGCCTATCTGAGCCTCACCCGGAAGTACGTCGGCGTCCCGCCCGTCTTCGTCGGCTTCGAGAACTACGTCCGCCTGGCCTACGACGGCTTCTTCCGCCGCGCGGTCTGGAACTCGTTCGTGTTCACGTTCGCGTCGGTCGGCTTCAAGCTGCTGCTCGGCATGGCGATGGCGCTCGTGCTCACCTCGAAGATCCGCTATCGGAATCTCTTCACCGGTTTGCTCCTGGTCCCGTGGGTCGCGCCGACGGTCGTGTCGGCGCTGAACTTCCTCTGGATCTTCGACGCGAGTCTCGGCGTCTTGAACTATCTGCTCGTCAAGGTCTTCCGCATCCTCCCGCAGGGGGTGGGCTGGCTGAGCGAGCCCGGGACCGCGATGGCGTCCGTGATCTTCGTGAACATCTGGCGCGGCTTTCCGTTCTTCGGGATCTCGTTCCTGGCGGGGCTCAAGGCGATCCCGGCCGAGCACTACGAAGCCGCCGCCGTCGACGGCGCAAACGTCGTGCAACGATTCCGCCACGTGACCCTGCCGGCGCTGCGCAACATCATCATCATCGTCATGCTGCTGTCGACGATCTGGACCTTCAACGACTTCGCGATCGTCTACATCCTGACCAAGGGCGGGCCGGGCGGCGCGACGCAGGTGCTGCCGGTCTTCACCTACGAGATGGCGTTCGGCGCCCAGCGCCTCGGCGAGGCGATCGCGGTCGCGCTCTACATGCTGCCGGCGCTGGCCGCGGTGATCATCGTGCTCTCGCGCTACATGCGGCGGAGCCACGCGAAGTGAGGCGGGAGGCGATCGAGCGAATCCAGGCGGCGGTCGCGTACACGGTCCTCGGCCTCCTGCTCCTGCTGGTCCTGTTTCCGTTCTACTGGATGACGGTCACGTCGTTCAAGACCGAGGACCAGATGCGTAGCCTGGTCTCGATGTTCTGGCCCTCGCCGTTCGTCATCGAGAATTACACGCAGCTCCTGACCAAGACCGACTTCGGGATCTGGTACCGCAACAGCGCGCTGGTCGCGATCTCGAGCACCTTGGTGGCGACCGCGATCGGAACGATCGGCGCCTACGCGCTGGCGCGGCTGCGCTTCCTGGGCCGCGCGTTCCTGTCGAGCGCGACCCTGATCACCTATCTCGTGCCTCCGTCGATCCTGTTCATTCCGCTCTACGCCCAGATCCGCACGATGGGCCTCGCCGACAGCCTGGCCGGCCTGGTCGCGGCGTACCCGTCCTTCACGGTGCCGTTCGTGACGTGGCTGCTCATGGGCTACTTCGGCTCGATTCCCGAGGAGCTCGAAGAGGCGGCGATGATCGACGGCGCCACGCGCTTCGGCGCGTTCCGGCGCATCATCCTGCCGCTGGCCGCGCCCGGCGTCCTGGCCGCGGGGCTGTTCGCGTTCACGCAGGCGTGGAACGAGTTCCTGTACGCGCTGGTCTTCATCAGCGACGTCAAGCAACGCACCTTGCCGGTCGGACTCTCCACGTTCATCACGGGCGACGTCTACGGCTGGGGCTATTTGATGGCGGGCGCGGTGCTGACGACCTTGCCGGTCATTGCGGTCTACACCTACTTGCAGCGCTACATGGTCGAGGGCCTGACCGCCGGGAGCGTCAAGGGATGAGGTGTCCGGGTTGCCACCAGGACAACCCCGACATCGCGCGGTTCTGTAGCGGCTGCGGCACCAAGCTCACGGCGGCGGCGCTCGCCGCAGCGCCGCAGGCCTACACCCCCGCGCATCTCGCCGCCAAGATCCTCGCCTCGCGCGCGTCCATGATCGGCGAGCGCAAGCAGGTCACGGTGCTCTTCGCCGATCTCAAGGGCTCGATGGAGCTTCTCGCCGACCGCGACCCCGAAGAAGCCCGCCGCCTGCTCGATGCCGTGCTCGAGCGCATGTTCGAAGCGGTCTATCGGTACGAGGGCTACGTGAACCAGGTGATGGGCGACGGGATCATGGCGCTGTTCGGCGCCCCGCTCGCTCACGAGGATCACGCGGTGCGCGCCTGCTACGCCGCTCTCAGGATGCAGGAGACCGTCGGGCGCTACGCCGAGCAGATCCAGAAAACAGAAGGAGTCTCGGTCAAGATCCGGGTCGGCATGAACTCCGGCGAGGTCGTCGTACGCTCGATCGGTAACGATGCCCACCCCGACTACTCCGCCGTGGGCCAGACGACTCACCTGGCCGCCCGCATGGAGCAGATGGCGGATCCGGGCACGATCCTGATCGCGCCCAGCACGCTCCGGCTCGCCGAAGGCGCGGTGCAGGTCACCTCGCTCGGCACCCGGCCGGTACGAGGGCTCGACGCGCCGATCGAGGTCTCCGAGCTGGTCGGCGGCGCGCCGGCCCGGTCGAAGCTCAGGGCAGCCGACGTCCAGCAGCTCTCGCGCTTCATCGGCAGGATCGCGGAGCTCGAACGCCTGCACGCGCTGCTCGAGCTCGCGCGCGCCGGTCAGGGCCAAGTCGTAGCGGTGCGGTCCGAAGCGGGGGTCGGCAAGACGCGCCTGCTCCACGAGTTCCTTCGCTCGGCGAAGACCCATGCCGGGCGCATCCTCGAAGGGCGCTCGCACTCCTACGAGCGGGCGGCGTCCTATCGCCCGATCATCGAGCTCATGCGCGCGTACTTCGAGCTGGACGCGCTCGACCCGGCCTCCCGCGTGACCGAGCGGGTCGGCGCGACCGTTCGAGAGCTCGATCCGGAGCTCGGCGACGCGGTGGCGCCGCTGCTTTCGCTGCTCGACGTGCTGCCGTCGGACGACCCGTTTCGCTCGTTCGACGCCCGCGAGCGGCACGACCGGGTGGTCGACGCGCTCACGCAGGTGCTCCTGAAGGAGACCGAGCGCCAGCCGCTGGTCATCGTGCTGGAAAACCTCCAGTGGGTCGACAACGAGACGCAGGCGTTCCTCGACAGCCTGCTCGACCGCATTCCCGCCGCGCGCCTGCTCCTGCTCGTCGACTACCGGTCAGAGTACGAGCACGGCTGGGCCGGGCGTCCCGGCTACACGCAGATCGACCTCGACCCGCTCTCGGCGGCGGCGACTGACGAGCTCTTGCGTACGCTGCTCGGCGAGCATCGCTCGCTCCGGCCGCTGCGCGATCTCCTGATCCAGCGGAGCAACGGCAATCCGTTCTTCCTCGAAGAGATCGTGCGCACGCTCCTCGAGACTCAGGCGCTCCTCGGCGAGCGCGGCGACTACCGGCTGGCCGGCGAGCTCAAGGCGCTGCAGGTGCCGGCCACCGTCCAAGCGGTGCTCGCCGCGCGGATCGACCGGCTCGCCAGCGAAGAGAAGCTCCTGCTCCAGTCGTCCGCCGTGGTCGGCTCGGAGGTGCCGCAGGCGCTGCTCGAGGCGATCGTGGACGTGCCGGCCGAGAGCGTCGGGCGCGCGCTGACGAGCCTGCAGGCCGCCGGCTTCCTCTACGAGGCGAGCCTGTTCCCCGACGTCGTCTATCGCTTCAAGAGCGCGCTCACGCGCGACGTCGCCTACGCGAGCCTCTTGCGCGAGCAGCGGCGCGTGCTGCACGCGCGGATCGTGGACGCCATCGAGCGGCTCTATCACGATCGCCGCACGAGTCACGTCGACCAGCTCGCGTTTCACGCCTCGCGCGGCGAGGTGTGGGACAAGGCGCTCGTCTACAACCGCCAGGTCGGCGCGCGCGCGGTGCTGCACGCGGCCAACGGCGAGGCGGTTTCCGCCTTCCAGGACGCGCTGACCGCGCTCAAGCGGCTGCCGGAGACCCGCGAGACGCGCGAGCAGGCGATCGACCTGCGCCTCGATCTTCGGCCCCCGCTCCTTCAGCTCGGCCGGCTCGACGAGGTGCTGGCGGTCTCGCGCGAGGCCGAGCGGCTGGCCGGTGAGCTCCGCGACGAGCCGCGCCTGGCCCGCGTCTACACCTATCTGATCAACTATCACTACCTCAAGGGCGAGACGAGCCAGGCGATCGAGTACGGCCAGCGGTGTCTCGACGTGGGCCGCGCGATCGGTGATCCGGCGCTCCAGGGTCTGGCCCGCCAGTACATGGGGCAGAGCTATCACGCCCAGGGCGACTACGCGCTGGCCGAGCGCACCTTGCGAGAGAACATCGAGGCGACCGCCGGCGATCAGGCGACGATCTCGTACGTGGCCTCGTGCGGCTGGCTCGCCTTCAGCCTCGCCGATCGCGGCGACTTCGACGCGGCCAACTCGTACCTGGCCGAGGCGCAGCGCGCGGCCGAGACGACCCAGCACGCCTACAGTCGTCTGATCGCCTGGACGTTGATCGGGCTCGTCTGGATCCGGCGCGGTCGGCTGGCCCGCGCGGTGTTGCCGCTCGAGCGCGGCCTGGAAGCGTGCCGGAAGAAGCACCTGACCGTGTGGCTGCCGATCCCGCTGTCCCTGCTCGGCCTCGCGTTCGTGCGCATGGGCCACGTGCACGAAGGCCTGCGCCTCCTCGAGGACGGCGTCGCGGTGAGCCGCGAGCTCGGGATTCGCGCGTATCTCGCCGCCTGGCTCGTCAACCTCGCGGAAGGCTATCTCGCCGACGGCCAGCCGCAGCGGGCCCTCGAGACGGCGACCGAAGCGCTCGACATGGCGCGCGAGCACGGCGAGCGCGGTCACGAAGCCGCGGCCGTGTACGTGCTCGGCCACATCGCCGCGCGCGGTGAGCCGCCCAGGCCGCAGGAAGCGCGCGCGCACTACGAGACGGCGCTGGGCCTGGCCGAGACGCTCGGGCTCCGGCCGCTCGCGGCCTCGTGCGTGCTGAGCCTCGGCGTGCTGTCGGCGCGGCTCGGCGACGCCGGCGAGGCTACGCGACGCCGGGCGGAGGCTCAACGCATCTTCGACCAGCTCGACCTGCGCTCCGGCAAGGAGCAGGCCGAGAAGGAAGTCGCCGAGCTCGGCCATCTCTTCATCGTGGCGCGCTCGCAGCCCGACCTCTACGACTTCCTCGCGCAGGAGCTCTCCGGCGCCGAGCGGATCCGCGTGCTCTTCGACCGGCGGCGCGGCGAGCAGCGCCAGGTATTCCAGGAGCTCACGGAAGAGCGCCGCCGTGCCGAGCGCCGGCGGGAGCAGCTCGACCAGGACCTCCGCGACTGGGGCTTCGGGGTGGCCCCACGACGGCTCGGATGACCGATCACTTCCTCGTGGAGCGCGACGGCCCCACCGCGCTCCTGACGTTCAACCGCCCCGACGCCCGCAACTCGATGACGTTCGAGATGTACGAGGCGCTCCACGACGCGTGCGCCGCGCTCGACGCCGATCCCTCGGTGCGCGTGCTCGTGCTGCGCGGCGCGGGCGATCGGGCGTTCGCGAGCGGGACCGATATCCGACAGTTCCTCGACTTCGCGACGCGTGAGGACGCGCTCGGCTACGAGGCTCGACTGAGCCGCGTCCTCTCGCGGCTCGCCGGGGTCAGCAAGCCGACGATCGCGATGCTCCAGGGCGACGCGATCGGAGGCGGGCTCTTCATCGCGCTGGCGTGCGACGTGCGCCTGGCGGCCCCGCACGCCCGCTTCGGTGTGCCGGTCGCTCGCACGCTCGGCAATTTTCTGGCGCCGGTGAGTCTCTCCTTGCTGGTGGCCGCGCTCGGGCCCGGGCGGGCCCGCGAGCTCGTGCTCACGGCGCGCCTGCTGGACGCCGAGGAGGCCAAGGCAAGCGGTGTGATCGACCGGATCCATCCGGCGCCCGAGCTCGAAGCCCGCGTGCGCGAGCTGGCGGCGAGCCTCGCCGAGATGGCGCCGCTCACGATCGCCGCAACGAAGGAAGCCACACGCCGGATGCTGGCGGCGATCACGCCGACGGACCTCGACGACCTGATCGTGTCCTGCTACATGAGCCGCGACTTCCACGAGGGAGTTCGGGCGTTCCTCGAGAAGCGAAAGCCTGACTGGCAGGGACGGTGACCGGACGATTCAGCGGGTCGGTCTGGACGTGTCGACGGCGAGACTTAGACTGCCGAACGAAGGGCCGGCTGGTTGGCGGTGACTCCACGCCGTCGCGTCGCCCGCGCTAGCGCGTGGGCTCGGTCGAGCAGCGTCGACTCAGCGCGCCGAACCAGCACTTAGTTGTTGCTCGTCATGTTCAGGATGCGGCCCTCGAGTTGATGCAGGAGCGGGACGTACTCGTCGCTGCCGCAGGACGGGCAGGTCGGGTCGCCCAGCTCGAAGCACTCCTCGCACGCCACGCACACGGCGAGGCTACGGAGCGAGATCGGGACTCGCGACAGCGTCCGAACCATCGTGCTGATCATCGCCTTTGTCCTCCTGCGGGGGTACTCATGCAAAGCCGATACCAGGCCGGAGTGCAGCCGCAAGTGTCCGTATTATTGTTACTTTTTTAATTTCCGGCCGGGCCGTACCCACGCGTGGCCCAATTCTTACCGCCCCGGAATCACCAGTTCTGATCAGGCACGTTCCACTTACTTGACCGGGTACGGTGGCGCGCCGCGTCGGACGGGTCTACAGTGCGGCGGATGACCGCTCCCTTCGAGCAGCGATGGGCCCAGATCGCGGGGATCGCGCTCATCGCGGCCACGTCGTTCTTCGTGCTGCGGCCGTTTTTCACCCCGATCGCCTGGGCGGCGATCCTCGCCTACGCCAGCTGGCCGCTGCACATCAGGATGGATCGACTCCTGGGCGGGCGGACCGGCCTGAGCGCGCTCGTGATGACCCTCCTGATGGTCCTGGTCGTCGTGGTGCCCGCCGTGCTGGTCTCCGCGGCGCTCCTCCTGGAGCTCCAGAGCGCCGCCGAGGCGCTCAAGGTCTGGCTGCCGAGCGGCCCCGCGTCGCTTGTGAAGACCTTGCGGGAGTTGCCCCTGGCGGGCTCGCGGTTGGCCGAGCTGATCGAAAGCCTCGCGGCCGACCCGGCGCAGATGCAGGAGTGGGTGCTCGCGCGCACCGGCCTCGTCGTCGGCCTCGTGGCGAGCACCGCCGGTGACCTCGGCCGTCTGGCGCTCGACGCGATTCTGACGTTGCTGACCCTGTTCTACTTTTTCCGGCACGGCGGAGAGCTCGTGCCGCTGCTTCACGGCGCCGCCAGACGGCTGGCCGGCGGAGGCGTGGACACGGTGGTCCACACGCTCGGCGAGACCGTGCGTGCCGTCATGTACGGCACGCTCTCCACCGCGCTGACGCAGGCGCTCTTGCTGACACTCGGCGTGTGGATCGTGGGATTCGGCTCGCCGATTTTGCTGGGTGCGATGACCGGGCTTTTGGCGCTCACGCCGATCGGGCCGCCGCTGGTCTATATCCCAGCCGCCGCGTGGCTCCTCGTGCAGGGGCGGATCCTCGCCGGGCTCGCGCTCCTGGGATGGGGCATCTTCGTCGTGAGCATGGCCGACAACATCATCAAGTCATGGTTCTTGAGCGGCGCCGCGCGCATCCCGTTCCTCCTCGGCTTCTTCGGTGTGCTCGGCGGCCTCCTCGCGTTCGGGCCGATCGGGCTCTTCGTCGGACCGGTCGCCATCGCGCTCCTCTTGACGCTCTGGCGGGAATGGACGCGCGCTCAGAACGGTCCCGGCGACACGTGCTAGAATTTCGTCGATGAGATCCCCGGTGAGCGCCCGGTGAGTCGCGGCGGGCATTACGGCTTCGAGCGCCGTCGCCGAGCCGACATTCAAAAAGCCAAGCAGGAAGCCAAGCGCCAGCGGAAGACCGAGCGCGCGGAGTCAGGCGCCTCCGGGCCCGAGGTCGGCGAAGCGCAAGACACCGGCGCCCCTACCGGCGTGTGGGAGTGGTTCTCGCCCAGCCGCGGCCGCACCGTCACCTCCGCGCCGCAGACGCGACCCGATCCAGACCCGCCGGACGATTGGGTGCTGCTGACCGACGTCGAGCCCGACGCGAAGCCCGAGTAGGCTACTTCTTCGCGGCCTCCGAGGCCTGAAACCCGACCTTGTTGTGCGTGCCGTCGCACATCGGCTTGTTGGTCGACGCGCCGCAGCGGCAGAGCGCGATTCTCTGCTGCCCCGCCGTGTTGATCTGGGCTCCGGTCGGGTCGATCAGCTCGCACTCGCCTTCGATCAGATAGGGACCATTCGGCCGGGTCGTGATCTTGACGGCCATCGTGTGAATCCTCCTTTTGAAGTTCAACGGCGCCCACAAGATACCACTAGGCCCACGGGCGCGCCGACCGGCGCGGTACACTCGTGGACGTGAAGCACCCCGGCGCGATCCTGCTCGTCGCGTGTTACGAGCTCGGCCATCAGCCACTGGCAGTCGCCTGGCCCGCGGCCTTCCTCGAGCGCGAGGGCTATGCGCCCGCGGTGATGGACGTCTCGGTCGAGCCCTTCGACGCCGAGCGCGTGCGGCGGGCCAAGCTGGTCGCGATCTCCGTCCCCATGCACACCGCGCTGCGCCTGGGCGTCACCGTCGCGCGGCGCGTGCGAGCCGAGAATCCCGACTGCCACATCGCCTTTTACGGTCTCTACGCCACGCTCAACGCGAGCCACCTGCTCGGCGGCATCGCCGATTCCGTGATGAGCGGCGAGATCGAGGCGGCGCTGGTCGAGCTGGTCCGCCGCCTGGAAGACGGAAACCACCTGGCGCAGCAGACTCCGTCCGCGCCGGTGCTCGCGAAGCTAAGGTTCCCCGCGCCGAGCCGCGCGAGCCTCCCCTCGCTCAAGAAGTATGCGCACCTCGAGCGCGACGGCGGGTTCGAGCCGGTCGGCTACGTCGAGGCCAGCCGCGGCTGCAAGCACATGTGCCGGCACTGTCCGATCCCGCCGGTCTACGGCGGGCGGTTCTTCGTGGTGCCGATCGACGTGCTGCTCGCCGACATTCGGCAGCAGGTGCAGGCGGGAGCGACCCACATCACGTTCGGCGATCCGGATTTTCTCAACGGTCCGGGCCACGCGATGGCGGTGGCGCGCGCGCTCCACGAGGAGTTTGGCGAGCTCACGTTCGACTTCACGGCGAAGATCGAGCATCTGCTGCGTCACCGCGATCGACTGCCCGAGCTGGCGAGGCTCGGCTGCGCCTTCGTCGTCTCGGCCGCGGAGTCGCTGAACGATGCGATCCTGGAGCATCTCGACAAGGGGCACACGCGCGCCGACATCGAGGCCGCGGTCCGGCTCACGCGGGACGCGGGCATCGCGCTCCGGCCCACCTGGGTGGCGTTCACGCCGTGGACCACCCTCGAGGACTATCGCGAGCTCCTGGATTTCGTCGAGGCGCATGGGCTCGTCGACTCCATCGATCCCGTGCAGTATTCGATCCGGCTGCTGGTTCCGCCCGGCTCGCTGCTGCTCGAGCGCGCGGCGCTTCGCCCGTTCCTGGGCGAGCTGATCGAGGATCAGTTCTATCACCGCTGGACCCACCCGGATCCGCGCATGGAAGCGCTGCACGCCGAGGTCGCCGCGGTCGTCGCCTCGGCCGCCGACCGGCGCGAAGACGCCGCCGTCACCTTCCAGCGCGTGCGCGAGCTCGCCGATCGCGTGGCGGGCACGCCGCCGCGGCCGATCACGACTCCCGCCGCCGATCGCAAGCGGGCGCCGCGACTCACCGAACCCTGGTTCTGCTGAGCGGAGCCCACGGAGGGCCAGTTGGCCCTGGGTGGAAACTCGGGTAAAGTAGCGATCTAGAGGTGCCGCATGAGCGAAGAACTCAAGACCCGCGTGCAGGAGCTGATCGACTCGATGATCAACCCCGCTGTCGCCGGCCACGGCGGCTTCGTGGAGCTCGTCGACGTGCAGGATAACCGGGTCTATCTCCAGATGGGCGGCGGCTGCCAGGGTTGTGGCGCCGCGGACATCACGCTGAAGCAGGGCATCGAGCGGCTGATCAAGGAAGAGATCCCGGAAGTCGCCGAAGTTCTCGACGCCACCGACCACTCGGCCGGAAGCAACCCCTACTACACGCCGGGCAAAGCGTAGCTCTGCGCGTCGCCGTGGGGGGCTGACGCCGATGTCGTCGGCGAGCCGGCTACTGCTTCTCCTCCCCACGACGACCTACCGCACCGAAGCGTTCGTCGAGGCCGCCGGCAAGCTGGGCGTCGAGCTGGTCTGTGCCTCCGAGCGTCCGAGCACGTTCGAAGCGCTCTCCCCCGATTCACTGCTCACCCTCGACTTCGCCGACCTGCAGGCGAGTGCCGCGACCGTCGCCGACTTCGCCCGGCGCCTGCCGATCGACGCCGTCGTCCCGGTCGACGATCAGACCACCGTCGTCGCCGCCGCGATCAGCCAGCGGCTCGGGCTCAAGGCCAACTCGCTGCCGGCGGTCAGCACCGCCCGCGACAAGCACGCGATGCGGCGCTGCCTGGCCGAGGCACGTGTCCCGGTCCCCCGCTTCAGGCTCGTGAACCTGGCGGATGATCCCGCCGTTTCGGCCCGTCAGGTCGAATATCCGTGTGTGCTCAAGCCGCTTTCGCTCTCGGCCAGCCGCGGTGTGATCCGCGCCAACGACGCGCGAGAATTCGTGGCGGCGTTTCATCGGATCGCGGCCATCCTGGAGGTGGTGGAGGGGCCGTTGCCCGACGAAGCCCGCCGTAGCCTCCTGGTCGAGGAGTTCATTCCCGGGGCCGAGGTCGCCCTCGAGGGATTGTTGATCGGCGGCTCGCTCCACGTGCTGGCGCTCTTCGACAAGCCGGATCCACTCGACGGTCCGTTCTTCGAGGAGACGATCTACGTCACGCCGTCGCGATTGCCCCAAGCCGTGCAGGCGCGAATCGCCGCGGTCACCCGCGACGCCTGCTCGACCCTCGGCCTGACCGAGGGACCGATCCACGCCGAGCTCCGCGTGAACGCACAGGGCCCATTCGTGCTGGAAGTCGCCGCGCGCTCGATCGGCGGGCTGTGCTCGCGCACCTTGACCTTCGGCACGGGCCTGAGCCTCGAGGAGCTCATCCTCTGCCACGCGCTCGGACGACCCCTGCAGTCGCTCGAGCGCGAGCGGCGCGCGGCCGGCGTCATGATGATCCCGATCCCGCGCGCGGGCCGGCTCGCGGCGGTGCACGGCACGGACGAAGCCGCGGCCATCGAGCACGTCGACGAGGTCACGATCACGATGCACCCCGGGCAAGAAGTCATTCCACTGCCCGAGGGCTGGCAATACCTCGGCTTCATCTTCGCCCGCGCCGACACGTCGGAGGCCGTCGAGGAGGCGCTGCGAGGCGCCCACGCACGATTGCGCTTCGACATTGAGTAAGCGCCAGAGTCCAAAGCCCGCGCGGCGGGCGCGACTCGCGCCGGATCCCCACGACCGAAACCTTCGACAGGCCGACGAGCGCGCCGAGCGTCTGACCGCGCTGAGCCGGCTCACGCGGCTGATGACGTCGGTGACCGACAGCGCCGCGGCGTTCCGCAGCATCGCCCAGGCCGCCACCTTGCTCCTGAAAGCGAAGATGGCATACGTCTGGGTCGACCACGGCGCCGAGACCCTGCGCGAAGGCGGCAGCTACTGGGCCGGACCGGAGCACGAGGGCCGCTCCGTGCGCACCGTGCCCGTCCCGCGCGATCACAGCATCGCCGGCGCCGTCTTGACGTCGCGACGGGCCGAGTACCTCGAGGACGTGCAGCGGGATCCGCGCTGGCAACATCGCGCGCTCGCCGAGACCGGCGGCATCCACGCGTGCATCGCGCAGCCGCTGCTCCACCACGACCGCGGTGTAGGTACCTTGATCGTGGGGTTCGGCCGTCGCGACGCCTTCACCGCGGAGGAGAAGAACCTGGCCGGCCTCCTCGCCGACCAAGCGGCGATCGCGATCGAGAACGCGCGCCTCTACGAAGAGGCCGGGCGTCGACAGCGCGAGGCCGAGCTCCTGGCGGACGTGATTCGAAGCATCAACGGTTCGCTCGAGCTGTCGACGGTGCTCCGGCGGATCGCCGAGGGCGCGCGCGAGGTGTGCCACGCCGATATGGCGTTCATCGCGCTCCGCGACCCTGACAGCGACACGGTCGGCTTTCGGCAGTGGCCCGGCGCGCGCTACGACGACTATCGATCTTTCCGCGTCGCGGCGGGCCAGGGCGCCTGCGGTCTCGTCCTGTCGACCGGACGCCCGTTCCGTACCGACAACTATCTCGAGGACACCCGGTTCGGCCCCGAGTTCCTGCCGGTGGCCCGCATCGAGGAGCTCCACGCCTACATGGCGGTCCCGATCACGATCGAAGACCGTGTGGAGGGCTTCTTCTCGGTCTCCAATCGGGACGACCGCCTGCTGACCGACCGTGACGAGCAGATCCTGCTCCGGCTCGCCGATCACGCCGCGGTTGCGATCCGCAACGCGTGGCTCTTCGCCGACAACGCGGCCCGGCGCCGCGAGGCCGAGGCGCTCACCGAGCTCGGCGGCGCGATCGCGTCGTCGCTCGAGCTCGACAAGATCCTCTCGCTGGTCGTCGACCGCGCGTGCGCGCTGCTCTCGACCCAGCGCTCCGCGGTGGCGCTCGTCAGCGCCGATCGGCCGAACACCGCGATGCTGTTCGTGGCGAGCCGCGGCATGAGCCGCGCGTTTCAGGCGATGCGCCCGCTGCACCCGCGCGACGGCACCACGCCGACCGCGATCGCCGAGCGTCGTCCCTGCTGGTCGGCCGACCTCTTGAACGATCCGGCGTTCGATCTGACCCCGCACACGCGCGCCGTCGTCGAGGCCGAGGGTTATCGCGCCGTGCTGTCCGTGCCGCTCCTCGTTGGTGACCGCGTGCTCGGCGCCCTGGTCACCTATCGCGACGACGTCGGGCCCTTTTCCGATCGCCAGGTGGAGCTGATGCAGGCGTTCGCCCACCAGGCGGCGCTGGCGCTCGAGAACTCGCGTCTCTACCAGGACAGCGAGCGGCGGCGGCGAGAGTCCGAAGTGTTCGCCGAGGTCGCGCAGGCGATCACGACCTCGCTCGACATCGACACGGTGCTGCGCCGGATCACCGACAGCGCCAAGGAGCTGGTCGGCAGCGACCTGGCGATGATCGGCTTCCGCGAGGGCGATGCCGAAGCGGTCACCATTCGCCACCGCGTCGGCTCGCGCTACACCACGGACGGCGCCTTCTCGATCGAGCCGGGAAAGGGCTTCGGCGGCCAGGCGCTGGTGAGCGGCCGCCCGATGCGGACCGACGACTACGCGAATGATCCCAATTTCGGCAAGGAGTATCTGAGCGCCAGCCGGAAGGACGAGAGCGTCGAGAGCGTCAGCGCCATGGTGGTCCCGATCAAGAGTGAGGAGCGCGTCGTCGGCCTGCTCTACGTGGCGAACCGCTCGCGGCGCCCGTTCAGCGATCACGACGAGGCCACCCTGCTGCGCCTGGCCGACGAAGCCGCGGTCGCGATCCGCAACGCGCAGCTCTTCGCGAGCCAGCGCGAGAGCGAGCGGCGCTATCGGACCCTGGTCGAGAGCTCGATCCAGGGCCTGCACATCCAGCGGGACTGGATCACCCTCTTCGTGAATCCGGCCTTCGCACGGATGCTCGGGTACGAGCACCCGAACGAGCTCGTCGGCCTCGACACGCGGCGCTGGATCGCGCCGGACGATCTGGCGCGGCTGGAGCGCGATCGCGGCGCGCGGCTGCGGGGCGAGCCCGTGTCCTCGCAGTACGAGCTCCAGGCCACGTGCCGCGACGGCTCGCTGATCTGGGTCGACATCCAGGTGTCCGAGATCGTCTGGGAGGGCGAGCCGGCCGTGCAGTCGACCGTGCTCGACATCTCCGAGCGCAAGCGCGCCGAGCAGGCCTTGCGGCAGAGCGAGGCCCAGCTTCGCCAGGTGCAGAAGATGGAAGCCGTCGGTCAGCTCGCGGGCGGCGTCGCCCACGACTTCAATAATCTGTTGACGGTCATCACCGGCCGGACCGAGCTCTTACTGCTCCGGCTGACCGCCGACGATCCGCACCGCCGCGACGTCGAGCTGGTCAGAAAGACGGCCGATCGCGCCGCATCCCTGACCCAGCAGCTCCTCGCGTTCAGCCGCAAGCAGATGCTGCAGCCGCGGGTGCTCGACCTCAACGGCGTCGTGGCCGGCATGGCGCAGATGCTGAAGCCGCTGATCGGCGAGACGATCGAGCTCGCGACGTCGCTCGACCCGGTGCTGGGCCGCGTCAAGGCCGACCCGGCGCAGATCGAGCAGATCGTCCTGAACCTCGCCGTCAATGCGCGGGACGCGATGCCGCAGGGCGGCCGGCTGACGATCGAGACCGGCAACGTCGAGCTCGACCGCGCGTTCGTCGATGCGCATCCCGGATCCACCGCCGGCCCCCACGCGATGCTGAGCGTGCGCGACACCGGCACCGGAATGAGCCCTGACGTTCAGGCGCACGTCTTCGAGCCGTTCTTCACGACGAAGGGCGTCGGCAAGGGCACGGGGCTCGGCCTGGCGACCGTGTACGGCATCGTCAAGCAGCACGGCGGCTACATCCGCATCGAGAGCGTCGTCGGCGCCGGCACGACCGTCAGGATCTATCTCGCACGCGTCCCGGTCGTGGCCGATACGACCGTCGCGGCCGCGGCGGCCGACGAGCCCGTGATCGCCGGGTCGGGGACTGTGCTGGTCGTCGAAGACGAGGGCGAGCTGCGCGAGCTGGCCACGGAAGTACTCGGTCTCGCCGGCTATTCCGTCCTGTCGGCCGGCGGCCCGAGCCAGGCGATGGAGATCGCGCGCCAGCACGCCGGTCCCATCCATCTACTCCTGACCGACGTCGTGATGCCGGAGATGAGCGGGCGCGATCTCGCCGATCGTCTGATCCAGACTCGTCCGGAGCTGAAGATCCTCTACATGTCCGGCTACACCGACGACGCGATCGTCCACCACGGCGTGCTCGATCCGGGCACAGTGCTATTACAGAAGCCCTTCACGCCAGATGGGCTCACGCGAATGGTCGGTGATGTTCTGGCCGGTGGCTGAAGGGAGGCTTATCCGCCTCCCGACCGGAGCTGCGCCTGGAGGCTCCACAACAGCGTAGTCGCGAGGTCGCGGAGGTCGACTTCGGCGGCGATTGGTAGGCCGTGCGTGACGAGATAGAGCACGACCGCACACTTCACGAGGCGCTGCACCGCGACCAGCATGACCCCACCTCCCTCGGCTGATTCCCGAGTGGTGGGACGGCGGTGCGGCGAAGAGCGTTTACGCCGCTAGGGCCGCGGCTTGAGCTCGATCACGTGGCCGTCGGGATCCCGCAGGTAGAGCGAGGGCCCATCGCCCCACGCACCGAAGCGCTGGACCACGTCGCCCTCGAGCGCGACGGCCTTGTCGCGCAGCGCCTGCGCGACCGCCTTGAGGTCGTCGCACTGGATCGACAGGCAGAAGTGATCCGGCCCGACCGGCCCCGCCTCGGTCGCGGGCAAGAGGTCGATCAGCGCCTCGCCGAACCGCAGATGGATCAGCGAGATTCGCTCGTTGAACTTGGCGAGCGTGCAGCCCAGCACATCTTCGTAGAAACGTTGCGACCGCGCCTGGTCGCGCACCCGCAGGACGACGTGATCGAGGCCGAGAGGCTTGAACATCGCCACCTCCGTGGTTTCAGCGGACACAGACTATCACGCGCGGCTCATTCCTGGCGGAGCACCGACAAGGGCGTGCGGCCCAGCAAGCGGACGGTCGCGAGCAGCCCGACCGCGAGCGAGACGACGGTCGTGGCGACGACGCCCAGCACCAGGGTCTCGGGCTCCAGAGTCCACGGCGTGTCGAGCACGAAGCGCTGGATGATCCAGGCCAGCACCGCCGCCAGCACTGTCCCGCCCAGCCCCGCCGCCGCGCCCAGACACGCGTACTCGACCGCGAACGCGCGCGCGATCGCCCAGCGCGTGGCCCCGAGCGTCTTGAGGATAACCGACTCGTAGAGCCGCTGGTAGCGCGTCGCCGCCAAGGCGCCCGCCATCACCACCAGGCCCGCCGCGATGCTGAAGAACGCCATGAACCGCACGGCAAACGCGATCTGGGCGAGGACCTCGGACACGCGCGCGAGCACGCCGCGCAGCGGGATCGCGGTAACGTTCGGGAAAGCGGCCACCACGCTATCTTGCAATCGCGTCTCGAGCTCGGCCGCCACGCGGGCCGTCGCCAGATAGATCGTCGGCGCGTCGTCGAGGGCGCCGGGCGAGAGGAGCATGAAGAAGTTGGCGGTGAGGCTCTGCCAGTCGACGCGGCGCAGGTTCATCACCTCGACCTCGATCGGAATGCCCTGCACGTCCAGGGTGAGCGTATCGCCCACGCGCACGCCGAAGTACGCCGCGGCCTCGTCCTCCAGCGACACCCGCGGCCGCGCGGCGGCTTCCGCCGCGGTCCACCACCGCCCGCGCGTGATCACGTTCGCGGCCGGCGGCTCGGCCGCCCAGGTCAGCATGTACTCGCGGGTGAGATACCAGATCTTGTCCGGCGTCTTCTTCTTGCGCGCCTCGATGAGCTCACGCGTCACGGGCTGCCCCGCGATCGCGGCCAGGCGGGCGCGCACGATCGGCGTCATGGCGGGCGCGACGCCGCCGCTCACGTCGCCGACCAGGCGGCTGAACGGCTCGCGCTGATCCGGCTGGACGTCGATGAAGAAGAAGGCGGGCGCATCGCGCTTCTGCTCGTAGGCGAGCTGCCGCCCGAGATTCGCTTCGAGCAGCGCGATGGCGACCAGCAGCATGACGCCGAGCCCGAGCGCCACGACGACCCTCGCGGCGTGGCCGCCGGGTCGATCGAGTCCGGCGAACCCCTGCCGCCACGCGAGGCCGCGCGCGCGCGGTACCCACCTGGGGAGCTTCGTCACCGCGCGCGAGAGCCCGAACAGGAGGGCCAGCGCCGCGAGCGCGGCGCCGGCGAAGATCCCGCCCAGACGCAGCGATCCGGCCTGCCAGATCGCGAGCGCCGTCAGACCGGCCACGATCGGC
>DATEMW010000282.1:0-11144 GCA_035275385.1 Candidatus Methylomirabilota bacterium
TGTTCCGCCCCCGGCGTCTTCGCGAAAAGCCGCTCTTGCGCAAGCTGGTCCGCGAGACCGTGCTGTCGGTGGACGATCTCATCTATCCGCTCTTCATCGTCCACGGCCGCGGCGTTCGCGAGCCGCTCGGCTCGATGCCGGGCCAGTTCCACCTCTCGATCGACGAGATGGTGAAGGACCTGAAGGACGTCGCGAGCATGGGAATCCCGGGTGTCCTGCTGTTCGGCCTGCCGGCCGACAAGGACCCGCGCGGCTCGGAAGCCTACGCCGACGACGGCATCGTGCAGCAGGCGGTGCGCGCCGTGAAGGACGTGGTGCCCGATCTGCTGGTCGCGACCGACGTGTGCTTGTGCCAGTACACGAGCCACGGGCACTGCGGCGTCGTCGAGGGCGGCGCCGTGCGCAACGATCCGACGCTCGAGCTCCTGGCGCGGGTGGCGGTCTCGCACGCCGAGGCCGGCGCCGACCTGGTGGCGCCCTCCGACATGATGGACGGCCGGGTCGCCGCGATCCGCGAGGCGCTCGACGAGTCGAGCTTCACCGACACGCCGATCATGGCGTACTCGGCGAAGTACGCGTCGAGCTTCTACGGCCCGTTCCGCGACGCGGCCGATTCGACGCCGCAGTTCGGCGACCGCCGCTCCTACCAGATGGACCCGGCGAACGCGACGGAGGCGATGCGCGAGATCGCGCTCGACCTCGACGAGGGCGCCGACATCGTGATGGTCAAGCCGGCGCTGCCGTACCTCGACGTGATCTCGCGGGCCAAGGCCGAGTTCGGCGTGCCCCTGGCGGCCTATTCGGTCTCGGGCGAGTACGCGATGATCAAGGCGGCCGGCAGGCTCGGCTGGCTCGACGAGGAGCGCGCGATGATGGAGGCGCTCACCTCGATCCGCCGCGCGGGCGCCGATGTCGTCATCACCTATTTCGCCCGCGACGTCGCCCGTCTGCTCGAGCGCGGCGGCGTCAGCTGAGACGCTGACGTGCGCATCTCGGCCAAGGGCGAATACGCGATCCAGGCGGTCCTCGACCTGTCGCTCCATCGCGAGCGCGGGCTGACGGCCATTCAGGAGATCGCGCGCCGCCAGGGGATCCCGCAGCGCTACCTCGAGCAAGTGCTGTTGGCGCTCAAGCGGGCCGGGCTCTTGACGTCCAAGCGCGGCTCGGCGGGCGGCTACCAGCTGACGCGCCCGCCGGAGGACATCACGGTGGGCGACGTTCTACGGGCGGTGGAGGGAGCCGGCGCGCCGTTCGAAGCGCAGCGGCGCAGCGGCCGCGGGAGCGGCGAGCGGCACGATCTGGCCGAGCTGTGGGACGAGATCTCGAGCGCGGTCTCGAAGGTCGTCGATCAGCTGACTTTCGGCGACCTCGCCGCCCGCGCGCTCGCGCGACGGAGCGCGGTGCGCCCGATGTACCACATATGAATCCGCCGATGAAGATCGCGGGCTCCGTGCTGGAGCTGGTCGGACGCACGCCGATGGTGCGGCTCAACCGCCTGCCGAAGCCTGGCGGCGCGATGGTCGCCGCCAAGGTCGAGTCGCTGAATCCGGGCGGCAGCGTGAAGGACCGCATCGCGGTCGCGATGCTCGAGGACGCCGAGCGCCGCGGCGTGCTGAAGCCCGGCGCCACGATCGTCGAGCCGACCAGCGGCAACACCGGCATCGGCCTGGCGATGGCGGCGGCGGTCCGCGGCTACCGGCTGATCCTCACGATGCCCGACGACATGAGCGTCGAGCGTCAGCGCCTGCTGGCGCGGTTCGGCGCCGAGCTTCATCTGACGCCCGCGATCGAGGGCATGACCGGCTCGGTCCACGCCGCGCGCGAGCTCTTGCGCGAGCACCCGGACTACTTCATGCCGCAGCAGTTCGAGAACCCGGCGAACCCCGAGGCGCATCGCCGTACGACGGCGCTGGAAGTCCTCGACGCGGTCGGCGGCCGGCTCGACGCGTTCGTGGTCGGTGTCGGGACCGGCGGAACCCTGACCGGCGTCGGCGAGGTCCTGAAAGAAAAGCTCCCGGCGGTGCGCATCGTCGCGGTCGAGCCGGCGGCGTCGCCGGTGCTCGCGGGCGGCAAGGCGCGGCCCCACGCGATCCAGGGCATCGGCGCCTCGTTCGTGCCGGGCGTCCTGAATCGCACGATCATCGATCGGATCATCCAGGTCCGCGACGAGGATGCGCTGGCGTGGTCGCGACGGCTCGCCCGCGAAGAAGGCTTGCTGGTCGGCGTCTCCGCCGGCGCCGCGGTGTTCGCCGCCTGCACGGTCGCCGCGGAAATGACGCCGAGCCAGCTGGTCGTCACGGTCCTGCCTGATACCGGCGAGCGATATCTGACTCCTGGAGGCTAGGAGACATGTCCGTGACGGTCTACATCCCGACGTCGTTCCGTCGGGCCACCGATAACCGCGACCGCATCGAGCTCGCCGCCAAGGACATCACGCGGCTGCTCGATCAGCTCGAAGCCTCGTACGGCGGGCTCAAGGGACTCGTCCGCGACGCGGGCGGCGAGGTGCACCGCCACGTGAGTATCTACGTGAACAACGAGGCGATCGAATCGCTCCAGGGGCTCTCCACGCTCCTGCAGGACGGCGATGAGGTCGCGATCATCCCGGCGCTCGCGGGCGGCGCGGGTGAATTCGTGTTGTCGCCGAAAGAGCTCGAAGACATCAAGCGGCACGCGATCAGGGAATACCCGAACGAGGCTTGCGGGGTCATCCTCACCCAGGGCAGCCGCCGGCAGATGGTGCGGCTCCGGAACGTGCAGAACGAGCTCAACGCCAAGGATCCCGAGAGGTACCCGCGCACCGCGGCGCAAGCCTACGCGGTCGACGCGGAAATCCTGCAGCTCCTGAATCAGGTCGTCGATCTGGGCGTCACCTTGAGCGTCATCTACCACTCGCACGTCGACGCCCAGTGGCACGGCACCGGCGCGTACTTCTCGGAGACCGACAAGAAGAACGCGCTCGCGCTCGGCGAGCCCGTGTTCCCGGGAACCACCTATATCGTCGCGTCGGTCGTGAAGAAGGAGATCGAGGCGGTTGCCGGATTTCGCTGGGACGCTCGAGAGCGGGACTTCGTGAAGATCGATCTTGGCGATGGGACGCCCGCCGCGGGTGCGGCGTCGCGCGCGGGCGAGTCGGCGACGACCGACTCACGCCAGCTCTTTCAGCGAGCCTCTCGCCTGATTCCCGGCGGCGTGAACAGTCCCGTTCGAGCGTTTCGCGGCGTCGGCGGCGAGCCGTTCTTCGTCGCGCGCGGTGAAGGCGCCCGGATCCGGGACGTCGACGGCCGGTCGTATCTGGACTTCCTCGGCTCGTGGGGACCGCTGATTTTGGGTCACGCCGAGCCCAGCGTGGTCGCTGCCGTCGCGGAGGCGGCAGGGCGGGGCACGAGCTACGGGGCGCCCACCGGGCTCGAAGTGGAAATGGCCGAGGCGATCGCGGCGGCCTATCCCTCGATCGAGCTCGTGCGGCTGGTCAGCTCCGGCACCGAGGCCGCGATGAGCGCCATCCGGCTCGCGCGTGGCGCCACGGGTCGGGCCATCTTGCTGAAGTTCGACGGCTGCTACCACGGTCACGCCGACAGTCTCCTGGTGAAGGCGGGCTCTGGCGGCGCGACGTTCTCGATTCCCGACAGCGCGGGTGTGCCCGCGGCGCTGGCGCAGCTGACCGTGACGGCGCCCTTCAACGACCTCGACGCCGTGCGCGCGATCTTCCGCGAGCGCGGCCGCGACATCGCGGCGGTCATCGTCGAGCCCGTCGCGGGCAACATGGGCGTCGTGCCGCCGCTGCCGGGATTTCTCGAGGGTCTGCGCGAGATCACGCAGGCCTACGACTCGGTGCTGATCTTCGACGAGGTGATCACGGGATTTCGGATCGCCTACGGCGGCGCGCAGGAGCTCTACGGCGTGCGGCCCGACCTGACGTGTCTCGGCAAGGTCATCGGCGGCGGCCTTCCTGTCGGCGCGTATGGCGGGTCACGCCGGCTGATGAGCCACGTGGCGCCGCTCGGCGCCGTCTACCAGGCGGGGACGCTCTCGGGCAATCCGCTGGCCGTCGCGGCGGGGCTCGCGACGCTCGCTCGCCTTCGCGACGGCGAGACCTATCGTCGCCTCGAGGCGCTCGGCAGCCAGCTCGAGAAGGGGCTCACGGATGGCGCCGCGAAGGCGGGCGTGCCGCTCACGGTGAATCGCGTCGGCTCGATGCTGACGGGCTTCTTCTGCGACGGCCCCGTGACCGACTACGCCTCCGCGAAGCACGCCGACACCAAACGGTACGCGCGCTACTTCCACGGCATGCTCGAGCGCGGCGTGTTCCTGGCGCCCTCGCAGTTCGAGGCCGCGTTCGTCTCGCTCGCGCACACCGACGCCGACGTCGCGCAAGCGGCGCGCGCGGCCGCCGAGGCGCTGGCCGCGGGCTGAGCCCGCGGTGGGAAGCACTCGGCTCGCGCTCGCCCCGCCCGAACCGTGTGAATAGATTGACGGCCCCCGGGAGCACGTGATAGCGTTCACGAGCAATCAAACCTCATTCGGAGGGCGATCGACTGTCGATGACAGCGAAGGCGGGAGTAGGCGCACTCGGCGCGGCGCTCCTAGCCGTTCTGGTTTTCCTGGCGATCTCGTCGTGGAGCCGCCAACCGGCGGCCGCCGCAAAGCCCTCGGCGCAGCCCATCAACTTCCCGCACAACGTCCACGTCGGCACGTACAAGATCGACTGCCAGTATTGCCACAGCGACGCGCGCCGGTCGGAATACGCGGGGCTGCCGTCCGTCGAGCGCTGCATGGGCTGCCACAAGATCGCGGGCGCGGACAAGGCCGAGATCAAGAAGCTGGCGGAGTACCACGCGAAGAAGGAGCCGATCCCCTGGGTGCGGGTCAACAAGCTCCCGGAGTTCACCTACTTCCCGCACAAGGCGCACATCCGCGCGGGTCTCAAGTGCCAGACCTGCCACGGCGCGGTCGAGACGATGACGACGTACGCGGCCGACACCGGGCCCAAGCTGACGGTCGACCTGCTGAACTTGGCCGGCCTCCGGCCGGCGCCGCCGCCCCTCACGATGGGGTGGTGCGTCGACTGCCATCGCGAGCAGAACGCGACGGCGGGACGGCACGCGCCGCTCGACTGCGTCACCTGTCACCATTGAGGACCATGAAGCCAGCGAGAACGGTCAGATGAACCGACGCGACTTCTTCAAGATCGTCACGGTGTCGGGCGCGGCCGCCGCGACCGGCGGCTGCCAGCAGGCGAGCGAGTCGATTCTCCCGCTGGTGGTTCCGAACGAGCACCTCGTGCCGGGCGTGGCGTCGTGGTTCTCGACGGTGTGCCGCGAGTGTCCGGCGGGCTGCGGCGTGATCGCGCGCAATCGCGAAGGGCGGGTGGTGAAGCTCGAGGGCAACCCCGACCATCCCGTCAGCGCCGGCGCGCTCTGCCTGCGCGGCCAGGCCGCGCTCCAGGGCCTCTATCATCCCGATCGGATCACCGGACCGCAGGTGCGCGAGGGCAGCGCCGGCTTCAAGGCCGCCACGTGGGACGCCGCGTCCAAGACGGTCGCCGACAAGCTCGCGGCGCTGAAGAACGGCGGCAAGAGCCGCGCGATCGCCGTCGTCACCCAGCTCGAGAACGGGAATCTCGGCGGCCTGCTGGACCGCTGGGTTCAGGCGCTCGGCGCGCGTCCCCGCGTGACGCTCGAGCCCTTCGCGTACGAGTCGATCCGCGCCGCGAACCGAGCGACGTTCAATCGCGACGCGATCCCGTACTACGCGTTCGAGGACGCTGAGGTGGTGCTCTCGTTCGGCGCGGACTTCATCGAGACGTGGCTCTCGAACGTGAGCTACGCGCGGACGTTCAAGCGGATGCACTCCTTCCGCGACGGCCGGGCCGGCACCTTCATCCACGTCGAGCCGCGTCAGTCGCTGACGGCCGCGAACGCGGACGAATGGGTCCGCAACGCGCCCGGAACCGAAGGCCTGCTCGCGCTGGCGATCCTGCGCGCGATGGTGGACGAGGGGATGGCGGATCGTCGCTTCGGCGAAGCGGCCGCCTCGGTCGACCTCAAGCGCGCCGCGGATGAGACGGGCGTGAGCGTCGAGACGATCAAGCGCATCGCCAAGGCCTTCGGCCACGCGAAGCCCGGGCTTGCCGTCGGCGGCGGCGTCTCGGTCAGCGGCACCAACGCGACCCAGACCCAGATCGCGATCAATCTCTTGAACGCGGCCGCCGGCAACGTCGGCAAGACGGTCCGGTTCGGCGCCGACTCGGCCTACGGCAAGGTCACGCCGTACGCGGAAGTCGCCAACCTCGCCGGCGCGATGGCCGGCGGTGAGATCGAAGCGCTCATCCTGGGTCCCGGAGTGAACCCGGTGTTCACCTTGCCGTCGGGGCTCAAGCTCGCCGACGCGATCCGAAAAGTTCCGCTCGTCGTCAGCTTCGCCAACGTGCCGGACCAGACCAGCGAGCTGGCGCACGTGGTGCTGCCGGACACGCACTGGCTCGAGTCGTGGGGCGACTACTCGCCGCGCGAAGGCGTCGTCGGGTTCTTGCAGCCGACGATGTCGCCGGTGCGCGACTCTCGGCCGATGGGCGACACGCTACTGCGGATCGGCCGGGCGGCCCTGGGCGTCGAAGAGGGGAAGGGGCCGATTCCGTGGCCTACGTTCGAGCAATATTTGAAGGGTGCTTGGGCCCCACTCGTTAAGGGAGATCTTGAAGGTGCGCTCCGGCGCGGCGGTGTCTTCGGTGACGTCGCGCCCGCAGCGGTGACCGCGAAGGTCGCCGCGGCCGATTCGACCCCGCCCAAGCTGGCCGGCGACGCCGGTGGATTGACCTTGCTCGCGTACCCGTCGCTCAGGTTCTACGACGGGCGCAGCGCCGTCAGCTCCTGGCTGCAGGAAGCGCCGGACTCGATGACCCAGGCGGTCTGGGACGCGTGGGTCGAGATCTCGACGGACACCGCCAAGAAGCTCGGCGTCGTCCAGGGCGACATGCTCGCGGTGAAGTCGCCGCAGGGCACGCTCGAGCTGCCCGCGTACATCTCGCCGACGCTTCACCCGTCCGCGGTCGCGATCCCGATGGGACATCGCTACACGCCCTATCAGCGTCCCCGGTACGTCGCCGCGGACACGAAGTCCGTGAATCCGATGGACCTCTTACCGGCGGTCGCCGACGCGACGTCCGGCGGGCTCGCATTCATGAGCGTGAAGGTCACGCTCACCAAGCTCGGCACTCGACGGCCGCTCGCCGTGCTGCAGGCGACGCACGACCAGGACCATCGTGAGATCGCGCAGCACGTGGACCTCGGCGCGGCGCGCGAGCAGGCGCTCCGCGGGCGCCCGGCCGAGGAAGCGCATCCCACCCTGTATCCCGATCAGAAATATCCCGGCCCGCGCTGGGGCATGACGATCGACGTCGACGCGTGCGTCGGCTGCCAGGCGTGCGTGGTCTCCTGCCAGGCCGAGAACAACGTGCCCGTCGTCGGCAAGGCGTCGGCGGCCTACGGTCGTCAGCTCCACTGGATGCGTCTGGAGCGCTGGGCCGAGGGCAAGCCCGAGCATCCGGCGAACATCTTCCTGCCGATGCTCTGCCAGCACTGCGAGGTCGCGCCGTGCGAGCCGGTGTGCCCCGTGTACGCGGCCTACCGCACCGAAGAAGGGCTCAACGGCCAGGTCTACAACCGCTGCGTCGGCACACGGTACTGCGGCAACAACTGCCCCTACCACGTGCGGCGCTTCAACTGGTTCCAGTACGAGTTCCCGGCGCCGCTCGAGGTACAGCTCAACCCGGACGTGACCGTGCGGCAGCTGGGCGTGATGGAGAAGTGCACGATGTGTGTGCAGCGCATCATCGCGGGCAAGGACCGGGCACGCGACGAGAAGCGCGCGGTCCGCGACGGGGACATCCAGACCGCGTGCCAGCAGACGTGTCCGACCCAGGCCATCACGTTCGGCAACCTCAAGGACGAGGGGAGCGGCGCGACGAAGCTGACGCACTCTCCGCGCGCCTATCACGTCCTCGAGGAGATCGGCACGCGCCCGTCGATCACGTATCTGCGCAAGGTCGTGCGCGGCGGCGGACACGCGTAATGAGCAACGGCAGGACTTCGACGCCGAGCTTCGCCGACGTCAACCGCGACGTCCTGCGCACCCTGGAGCCGCCGGGCAACCTCTACTTCGCCTGGATGTGCTTCGTCGCGCTGCTGCTCGCCGGCTTCTTCTTCGCCTGGGCCGGACAGGTCTGGTGGGGCATGGGGATGGCCGGCAAGCGCGTGCCCCAGATGTGGGCGATGTACATCACCACATTCGTGTTCTGGATCGGTATCGGGCACGCTGGCACCTTGATCTCGGCCATCCTCTATCTGTTCCGCGCCCGCTGGCGGACCTCGATCTACCGCGGCGCCGAGGCGATGACGATCTTCGCGGTCATGACGGCGGGCCTCTTCCCGCTGATCCACGCCGGGCGCATGTGGTTCGCGTATTTCCTCTTGCCGTACGCGAACCAGCGCTATCTCTGGCCGAACTTCCGCTCGCCCCTGGTCTGGGACGTCTTCGCGATCTCGACGTACCTGTCGATCAGCACCGTCTTCTTCATCGTCGGGCTCGTCCCGGACATCGCGGCGCTGCGCGACGCCTCGACCGGCTGGCGGCGGCGGATCTTCTCGATGCTGGCGCTCGGCTGGGAGGGATCGGACACGCAGTGGCGCCACTACCGGCGCGCGTACGGGCTCCTGGCCTCGCTCGCGACCCCGCTGGTCCTCTCGGTGCACAGCGTCGTGTCGTGGGACTTCGCGATGGCGCTGGTCCCGGGCTGGCATTCGACGCTCTTCGCGCCGTTCTTCGTCGACGGCGCGATCTTCTCCGGGTTCGCGATGGTGCTGATCCTGATCCTGCCCATGCGGCACTTCTTCCACCTGCATGCGTACGTCACCGAGAAGCACCTGGACATGATGGGCAAGCTCATCCTGGTGACCGGCCTCGTGCTGACCTACTTCTACATCTGCGAGGTGTTCACCTCGCTCTACAGCGGCGAGCACATCGAGAAGGCGTCGCTCTTCTGGAAGGTGACCGCGACCTACGCGTGGGCCCTGTGGACCATGTACTTCTGCAACTGCGTGGCGCCGCTGGTGCTCTTCTGGAAGCGCGCCCGCACGAGCCCGGTCGTGCTCTACGTGGTCTCGATCCTGGTGCTGATCGGGATGTGGTTCGAGCGGTTCAACATCATCGTGCCGTCGCTCGGCCACGACTTCTATCCGTACACCTGGGGCATCTACTATCCGAGCCCGACCGACAGCATGATCGTGATCGGGAGCTTCGCGTTCTTCTTCCTGCTGTTCCTCGGCTTCATCAAGCTGATGCCGTCGCTCTCGATCGTGGAGGTGAAGGAGACGATCCCGCCGCCGGTGCGAGACAGAGCTCATGGCCACTGAGACGGTCCTCGGCGTCTTCGCGCACGTCGACACGACCGTGCGCGCCCTCGAGGAATTGCGCGCGCGCGGCTATCACGACCTGACCGTCTACACGCCGCTCCCGGTCCACGAGATCGAGGAAGTGCTCGAGCGCGACCGTCCGGTCAGCCGCGTGCGCCTGTTCACCTTGATCGGCGGGCTCACCGGAATCGCATCGGCGTTCCTGCTGACGATCTGGAGCTCGCTGGTGTGGGGACTGGTGACCGGCGGCAAGTATTTGCAGCCGGCGGGCGGGTCGATCATCGGCGCTTCGCTGCCGCCGTTCTTTATCATCGCGTTCGAGATGATGGTGCTCTTCGGCGGGCTCGCGACGGTGATCGGCATGGTCGTGCTCGGCCGGCTGCCGCGGCTCTCCCAGAGCCGCGCCTACGACCCGCGCTTCAGCAACGATCGCTTCGGTGTGGCCGTCCACTGCGCACCCGAGCGCGCCGCGACCGTCCACGAGCTGCTCCGGACCTCGGGAGCTGAAGAAGTGAAATCACGGTGACCCGACCGTCATGAAATATCTCTTCATCCTGACGTTACTGGTGGTGGGCGTGGCGGCCGGGGCGTGGGGCACGGCGATCGTGATCCGCTGGAACGACAACATGACGCACACGGCCCGGATCATGCCGGGCGAGCGGACGACCACGACGCCGACCGGCGTCTTCTCGATGCCGCCCGGCGTGGTGCCGCGCGGCGCCGAGACGATCATCCCCAAGGACCAGCGCGACGTCGCGGCCAAGCAGCCCAATCCGATCAAGACGTCCGAGGCGTCGATCGCGCTCGGCAAGGAGCGGTACACGACCTTCTGCGTGCCCTGCCACGGCTCCGAAGGGAAGGGGGGCACGAGCGGACCGGTCGCCACGAAATTCATTCCGACTCCGGACCTGACCAACGCCGAGCTGCAGAAGGCGCGGACCGACGGGTACTGGCACAGCTACATCGTCGTCGGCGGCGCGGTCATGCCCGCCTACGGAGAGGCCATGTCGACGCAGGAGGCGTGGCACATCGTGAACTTCCTGCGCTCGATCGCGCAGAAATGACCGTCTTCTGGGGTCTGGTCGCCGCGCTCGGCGCGGTCGTTTTCCTGGTCGGGGTCAACTCCGGCGACGCCGCTCAGGTCTGGTCGATCTATCTGGTCAACCTCGTCTTCTGGTCGGGCCTGGCCGTGACCGGGCCGGCGATCGCGGGCATGATGCAGGTGACCGAGGCGCGCTGGTCGCCGAGTGTGCGGCGCATCGCGCTGACGACCGCGGGCTTCCTCCCGATCTCGTTCGTGCTGCTGCTGGTGCTCTACGCCGGGCAGACCGTGCTCTATCCGTGGGTCACCAAGCCGATCCCGGCCAAGGCGGCCTGGCTCAACGTGCCGTTCTTCTGGCTGCGCACCTACGTGCTCGCCGCGATCCTCTTCGCGGTGTGCTTCGCCTTCGTGCGGGCCCTCCTGCGGGACGCGATCCCGCCGGAGGACGAGCGCGAGCGCGCGCATCGCAACCGCGTCGCGGTGATCCTGTTGATGCTGTGGCTCGTGGTGGTCTCGCTCTGGGGCTTCGACCTGGTCATGTCGCTGGACCCCAAGTGGTACAGCGGCCTCTTCGGCGGCTACTTCGCGGTGAGCGCGATGTACACGGCGTTCTGCCTGCTGTCGATCCTCACGGTCCGGACCAACGCCCGCGGGCGCGCCTCGATTCCACCGGCGGCGGTGCAGGACGT
>DATEMW010000283.1:0-3331 GCA_035275385.1 Candidatus Methylomirabilota bacterium
TACGGCGGGCGCGATCTGACGGCGCGCGCCGAGCTGGCGCTCGACCGCGAAGGCAACTTCCTCGCGTTCCGCGGCGCCAACACCAGCAACGTCGGCGCGCACGCCGTCTCGTTCCATCCGCTCAACAAGGGCATGGCGCTCACCGCGACGGTCTATCGCATGCCGCTCGTGTCGATGCACGGGCGCGCGGTCGTCACCAACACGACGCCGACGACGCCGTACCGCAGCGCCGGGCGGCCCGAAGTCATGTTCATCATGGAGCGGCTCATCGACCTGGCCGCCCGCCGCCACGGGTTCGATCGGTTGGAGCTTCGCCGGCGCAATCTCGTGCCGTCGACGGCGATGCCGTACACGAATCCGATGGGCCTCGTCTACGACAGCGGCGACTACCAGGCGGCGTTCGATCGCGCCGTGGAGCTCGCCGACTGGAAAGGCTTCGAGGGCCGTCGGGCCGAGGCGCGCCGGCGCGGGCGCTACCGCGGTATCGGCGTGGCCAACTACATCGAGCTCAACACGGGCTTTCCTCGCGAGCGCGCGCACATCACCGTGCGGCCCGATGGGGTCGTCGACCTGGTGCTGGGTACCCTCTCGTCGGGGCAGGGGCATGCGACGAGCTTCGCCCAGCTGCTGGTCGAATGGCTCGGCGTGGAGCTCGGCGAGGTGCGGTTGGTCACGGGCGACACCGACGTCACGGTGGTCGGCGGCGGCGCGCACTCGGCGCGCGCGCTCAGGCTCGCGGCGGTGGTGATGGCGAAGGCGTCGGACCAGATCGTCGAGAAAGGCCGGCGAGTCGCCGCGTGGATGCTCGAGGCGGCGCTGGACGACGTCGAGTTCTCGGCGCGCCGGTTCAGGGTGAAGGGGACGGACCGGTCGGTCGACCTGTTCGACGTCGCGCGCGCCGCGGCGCGCCCCGACACGCCGGCCGACGCGCGCGGGCCGCTCGACGGCCTGAGCGACGAGACCATGCCGCTGCCGTCCTATCCCTACGGCACCGCGGTGTGCGAGGTCGAAGTCGATCCGGATACCGGCGAGGTCGTCGTCGTGCGCTACACGACCGTCGACGACTGCGGCCGCGCCGTCAACCCGATGATCCTGCACGGCCAGACCCACGGCGGCATCGCTCAGGGCGTCGGACAGGCGCTCTGGGAAGCCTGCGCCTACGAGCCGGAGACCGGCCAGCTCTTGTCGTCGACCATGATGGACTACGCGATGCCGCGCGCCGACATGCTGCCCGCCTTCACCACAGAGATCAGCGAGGTGCCCTCGACGGCGCATCCGCTCGGGCTGCGGGGCGGCGGCGAGGGCGGGACGACGCCGGCGCTCGGCGCCGTGGTGAACGCGATCGTCGACGCCCTCGCCGAGCTCGGCGTCGAGCACGTCGAGATGCCCGCCACCTCCGAGCGCGTGTGGCGTGCCATCCGCGACACCCGCCGGGCGTAGAATGTCGTAGGTACGAGACCGACGAGCGGAGGCCCCCTATGAGTGAGCCGACGAAGTTCGAGATCTTCACCGACTACGTCTGACCCTGGTGCTATCTCAGTACCGTGCGTATTGAGAAGCTGCAGGCGACGTACGACATCGAGCCCGCGCTGGTGCATTTCCCGCTGCATCCCGAGACGCCCGCCGAGGGCCGCGACATGACGACCTTCTACGCCGAGCGCGGCATCGATCCCGAAGCGGCGTATGCGCGGATGAAAGGGCTGATGGACAAGGAGGGGCTGCCCTACAGCCGGCGGTCGCACACCTACAATAGCCGGCTGGCGCAGGAGCTCGGCAAGTGGGCCGACACCAAGCCCGGCGGCGCCGCGATCCACGACGCGTTCTATCGCGCCTATTTCGTCGGCGCCAGGAACATCGGCGACACCGAGGTGATGATCGACGTGGTCAAGTCGGTCGGGCTCGACACCGACGAGGCGCGCGACGTCCTGAAGGAGCGCCGGTTCAAGGACGCCGTCGACGCCGACTGGGCCAAGTCGCGCCACCTGGGCGTGACGGCGGTGCCGACCTTCGTGGCCGGCGGCTATGGCGTCGTCGGCGCCCAGCCCTACGAAGTGCTGGTGCAGCTCGTCGAGAAGGCCGGAGCGCACCGGCGCGACTAGCACGGTGGTATCCTAGGCGCCGTTCGAATCCCCCTTTCGTGTAGTGCGCGCTGCAGGCCGTCGCGGGGCTGGGGTCCCGCCGGCCGAGGCGCGCCTATCAGGAGGCCCGCATGCTCTACGAGCTTCGCCGCTACGACGTCGCCGCCGGTAAGCTTGCCGCGCTCGTCGACCGCTTCGGGAGCTTCACGGTTCACAAGTGGAAGCAGTACGGCTTCCGACTGATCGGCTTCTGGACTCCGGTCGTCGCCGACAAGAGCAACCAGCTCGTCTACATCTGGGGCTGGGAGAGCCTCGAGGAGCGGACCCAGAAGAACGCCGCCTGGCGCGCCGACCCCGAGCGGGCCAAGAAGTGGGCGGAGACCGAGAAGGACGGGCCGCTGGTCAACCTCGTCGAGAACCAGCTGATGGAGCCCACCGCGTATTCGCAGATCGACCGCGGTGAGTCGTACGGGCCCGACGCGTCGGGCCGCAGCCCGTATCTCTTCGAGCTGCGCGAGTACCAGGCGATGCCCGGCAAGATCCAGAACATCACCGATCGGTTCGGCAACTTCACGTGCGGCGCGTTCAAGAAGCACGGCTTTCGCCAGGTCGGCTACTGGCACAACGTGTTCGGCGGCAACAGCAACGAGCTCATCTATCTGCTGGCGTGGGAGAGCCTGGACGAGCGCGTCAGCAAGTTCGACACGTTCGCCAAGGATCCCGAGCGCGCCCGCGTCTTCGCCGACAGCGAGAAGAACGGTCCGATCGTCAAGCAAGTGCGCAACCTGATCCTGCGTCCCACGGCCTTCTCACCGATGAAGTGAGCCGCCTATAACAGACGGAGGAGAGCTCATGGATCTGCTGCCTGCGGAAACAGCGTCCTTCGCGTCGCCGATCCCGACGCAGTTCGTCTCGAGCGACGAGTTCACGCCGCTGCCGCAGACCGCCCGGCAGCGGGAGGTCGAGGCGCGCATCAAGGACCTCGGCAACCGGCTTGCCAAGCACCAGGGCGTGAGCCGCCGGCGATTCTTCCAGACCGCCGCCGGCATGGCCGCGGCGTTCGTCGCGATGAACGACGTCTACGGCCCGATCTTCGGCGTGAGCCGCGCCGAAGCGCAGAGCCCGGACGTGGCCAACGATCGGGCCAAGGCGCTCTCCGGCCAGTTCATCATGGACATGCACACGCACTTCTTGCGGGACGACACGCGGCTCGAAGGGTTCGTGCGCTCGCGCGAAGCCGTCGGCAAGTCGGG
>DATEMW010000284.1:0-3398 GCA_035275385.1 Candidatus Methylomirabilota bacterium
CCGGGCGACGTCTTGTGGATGGGCACGGACGGGGCGACCGAGAACATGAAGGACGGCGACATCGTCGAGGTCGAGGTGCCGGAGATCGGCGTGCTGCGCAACCCGGTCGTGAGAGAGCGCTGAGCGCCGATCGGCCGTACCCGATCGTGCGGCGCCCGGCGTCCGGCACCCGCTCGCCGGTGCTGGTCAGCGTGCCGCACTACGGCACCGAGGCCCTGCCCCACATCACCCGCAACCACTATCGCGAGCCCTGGTTCGAGACCTTCGCCTACGGATTCGCCGACACGTTCGTGGGCGACCTCTACGGCGACCTGCACGAGCACGGCGCCACCGTGCTCGCGACCCCGTTCTCGCGGATGTTCGTCGACGTCAACCGCCGCCGCGACGACTTCGAGCACCACGACGGCGAGGTGCGCTCGCGGCGCGGCGTCGTCCGCACCCACACCATGCGCGAAGCGCCGATCTTCCGCGACCCGCTCGGGCTTGCCGACCTCGAAGAGCGGCTGCGCACGCTGTACGACCCGTACTACTCGGCGCTCGATACCTTGCTGGGCGAGCTGCAGCATCACTACGGCTACGCGCTCCTGCTCGACGGCCACACCGGCAGCCCGCGGCGGATGAAGGACCACCAGGTGATCATCGGCACCCGGCACGACACGACGTGCGCCCGCGAGCTCGCGTCAGCCGTGGCCGCGATCTTCACGCGCCACGGCTTCGAGGTGCACGAGAACGTCAGCGGCTACGCCGGCGGCAACATCGTGACCACGTACGGCCAGCCGGGGACCCGTCGCGTCCATGCGCTGCAGCTGGAGGTCAACGCCTCGCTCCTGATGACGACCGCGCGGGATGAGTTCATCGCGCAGGTCTCGCGCGGCGAGATCCCCCAAAAAGCCGAGGCGAACATCGCCCGGGTCCGCGCGTGTCTGCGCGAGGTGCTGGCGGCGCTACCCGCGGTCCTGGCGACCGTCTGCGAGGCGTCATGAGCCGGCTCTTCCTGATCCGACACGGTGAGACCGAGGGTAATGCGCTCCGGATCCTCCAGCACCCGGATATCCCGCTCTCGCCTCGCGGGATCGCGCAGGCCGAGCGGCTGGCGCGTCGGCTGGCGCGCGAGGGCATCGCGCGCATCGTCGCGAGCGACTACGCGCGCGCGATGACGACGGCCGAGCACGTGCAGCGCGCGACCGGCGCCCCGCTGGCGATCGAGCCGCTCCTGCGCGAGCGCAACTTCGGCGACCTCCGGGGCAAGCCGTACGCCGAGCTCGCGTTCGATCCGTTCGCGCTCGACTACGCGCCGCCGAACGGCGAGACATGGCCCGCGTTCCACGAGCGGGTGGACAGGGCGTGGGCGCGCGTGCAGGAGCTGGCGGCCTCGACCACCGGCGGCCCCCTGGCCGTCGTGACGCACGGGCTGGTGTGCCGCTCGCTCGCCGCCCGTCATTTGATCCTCAGCGACGGCGAGATCGTGCCCGAGCGCTGGGAGAATACGTCGCTGACTGTCGTGGATTGCCCCGCGCCGTGGCGAGTGAGCCTGTTGAACTGCGTGGCCCATCTGGACGGGCTCGACGCCGCGCCGCGCGCCGACTCGGGCGCGGCCTGACGCCGCGCGCCCGACCCGCGCCTACCAGCGCGCGGACAGCCCGACGATGCCGGCGTGCGTGTCGAGCTCGAGGTGCACCGGCGTCTTCTTGAGCAGGGCCGAGTCGCGCAGCTCGACCGACGCCTCCGAGTGCATGAAGCGGTACTCGGCGAAGAGCATCAGATTCGGGGCGATCTGATACGCGAGGCCGGCGCCGACCTTGTAGCCGACCGAGATGTCCGTATCGCCGTCCTGGTTTCTGAACTGCGCGGTGGTGCGTGGCGTCACGGTCGTCCTGAAGATCGGAACGCCGGCGACCAGGTATGGATTCAACGTTCCCCACGGTGACTTGTCGGTCTTGAGTAGCGGCCAGCGCAGAAACAGGTCGAGCGAGACGCCGATGGTGCTCACGTCGATCCGCCCGGTCGTTCCGCCCTGGCCTCCGCTGCAGCCGCCGGATGGCACACAGCCGTCGATGTGCACCTGCTGCGGGCCTATGTTCGGCGAGAACGTGAACAGATCGACCCCGAGGCCGAGAACCGGCGCGAAGTCGAAGTAGCGCCCGAAGCGCGCCCCGATGATGTACGCAGCATCGATCGCGCGGTCGTGCTCGACGTCCCGGTAGATGCTGAGCCCCGACGGGCTGTGCACCGTCATGTCGCTGTCCATGGTGAGGGTGTAGCCGGCGTAGGCGTCGGCGAACCACTCCGCGGACGCGGGGCTCGCGGCCAGCGCCAGACACAGGACGATCACGAGCTTCACGAATCTCATCTGTCGACCGTCGGCGCGTCGCCGGCGACCGTCGTACGTCGCATGTCGCGCGGCTGGCTTTCATCGTAGCGGCGCACGCGGTGCATCATCTGACGGTTGTCCCACATCACCAGATCTCCGACGCGCCACTGGTGGACGTAGACGAACTTCGGCTGGGTGGCGTGCTCGGTCAGATCCTTCAACAAGATTCGCGCCTCGGGCGTCGGCATCCCGATGATGGCGCCGGCGTGCGAGGAAAGATAGAGCGACTTGCGGCCGCTCACCGGATGCGTGCGGACGAGCCGCTGGCGCACCGGGCGGAACATCGCCAGCTCTTCGTCCGAGTAGTCGAGCATCCCGAGCGACCCGCGCGAGTACATGAGCGAGTGCTCGCAGATCAGGCCCTCGATCAGCGCCTTCGTGGGCGCGTCGAGCGTGTCGTACGCCGCCCGCATGTCGGCGAACTCGGTATTACCGCCCGAGGGATTCACAACGCGCGCCGACAGGAGCGAATACTTCGCCGGAATCGGACGGAACGAGCTGTCCGAGTGCCACAGCATGTTGCCCAGGTTGAACAGGCGCACGCGCGACTCGCGCGACAGCGGCTGGCCGTCGCGCCCGAGGTTCGAGACGTCGTTCATGCCGGTCGCCAGGCGCTTGTCCTCGGCCTTGGCGATGGTGCCGCCGCGCGCGTCCTCGAGCGGGCCGAAGTTCTTGCTGAACGCCATTTGCTGCTCGTCGCTGATCTTCTGGTCGTGGAACACGAGCACGGCGTAGCGGTCCATGCCGGCGTCGACGGCGGCGACCTCGTGCGGCGCGAGCGGCCTGGTGAGGTCGACTCCGGACACTTCACCCACGAACACCGGATGGATCTGGCGAATGGCGATCGTCATGGCGCCCTAGTCTACCGTATCGCCTAGCGAAGGCTCGCCATCAGCTCCAGCGCTTCGGTCTGCTCGGTCGAGATCGTGAGCCCGGTGATCCCCGAGTCGGCCCACGCCTTGTAGCGCTCGCGGATCCGGCCGACCGGGCCCACCAGCGACATCTCGTCGCAGAACTCGTCGGGGAC
>DATEMW010000285.1:0-8625 GCA_035275385.1 Candidatus Methylomirabilota bacterium
ATAGGCGTCGAAGGCCGTCACGCAGAGACGCTCGTATTCTCGGAAGGTCGGATCCACCTCGGACGAGAGCGACACGCTGATCTCCGGCGCCAGCTCCGCCACGATCTCGCGCGTGCGCTGCTCGTGGACGGGATTGACGAACGAAAACAGATAGCACACGGCGATGGCCGAGACCCCTTGCGCGCGGAGCGCCAGCACCGCCTCGCGCACGTCGTCCTTGTGGAGCGGCACGAGCACGCTGCCCTTCGCGTCGAGCCGCTCGCGCACGCCGACGCGCCGCCGTCGCGGCGCCAGGAACGTTGGGGTCTCGGGATCCATCGCGAGGTCGTACATACGCGAGCGCTTCATCCGTCCGAGCTCGAGCACATCCTCGAAGCCCGCGGTGGTGAGGACCGCGGTCACCGCGCCTTTCTGCTCGAGGATGGCATTGGTGGCCACGGTGGTGCCGTGGATGAAGCGTTCGACGTCGCCAGGCTTGGCACCCGCAACGTCGAGGATGCGCCGCGTGGCGGCGCCGATGCCCTCGAGCAAGTCCTTCGGTGTGCTCGGCACCTTCGTGAGCACGAGACGCCCATCGCGATCGAGCGCCACGATATCGGTGAAGGTGCCGCCGATGTCGAGGCCTATCTGCACGCTACGCCTCCTGCGGGAAACCCGGCCAACCGCAATAGACGGCTCGCCTGGACGAAGTGGTTTTGCTCATGCACGACGATCAGACGATACGCATCCATGAGGCTGTACGTGATGAGCCGAGCCACCGGCGACGTGATCGTGATGCGCTCCAGCTCGAGCCCGCGGGTTCCTTCCATGAGCTGGAGCAGCACAGCCTGCTGCGCGACAAAGCTCGCGATGATTGCCGCAGAGATTTGGCTGGTCGATGGGTTGAGGGCACGCGGCGCCTTCACTTTGCGCGCCGTATCGGGGCGGAGCGTCCTGATCAGGAGCTTCCCGAAAAAGCGCGGCAGCAGCGGCACGCGCTCCCAGGCTCGCCGCCGTCTCCTCCCTTGCCGGGTTTCTTCGATGATCGTCAGGAACTGCCGATTCGCGATGATCAGGTGGTCGAAGCATTGACCGATGCTCCACTCGTCCCGGCCCGGCTTCCAGTTGATTTGTTCGGCGGAGAGGTGACCGAACACGCGCTTCGTCTCGTCGGCGACGAGGCGACCTTCCACGAGCACGGTGGTCAGGTCGCTATGCTGGAGGTCGTAGTTCACTGGATGATCTCGTCGGCTCGAACCTGCAACGACTGAGGGATCGTGAGACCCAGCGTCTTCGCGGTCTTGAGGTTGATCACCAGCTCGAACTGAGAGGGTTGTTCGACCGGAAGATCTGCGGGGTTGGCCCCTCTCAGTAGCCGGTCCACGAAGTACGCCGCGCGCCGACCCAGCGCGCCGAGATTGACGCCATACGACATCAGCCCGCCCTCCTCGACGAAGTCCCGATCCCAATAGATTCCGGGCAACCGGTGCTTGAGAGCGGACTGCGCTAGCACTCGGCGGTGCGCATAGGTGAACGCACCGAGAGGGGCGACGATGCCTCCGAGGCCATTCTTCTTCGCTCGCGCAAGGACCACGTCGAAGTCATTCGGAGTCTTGATGCCCTCGACGTACGAGAGGGTGACTCCGAACTTTTGAGCAGCAGTCTCCAGCTCGCGCTGGATTTCGGGGAACGGGCTTCGCACGCCGGTCCGCAGCACTCCGAATCGCGATGCTGACGGCACGGCCTCCCGAAGCAGCTCGATCAACTTTTGGTTCGTGCCCGGAGCCAGGGTTGTCAGACCCGTCACGTTGCCTCCGGGTCGCGCCAGACTCTTCACGAGCCCCTGCTCGACCGGGTCGGGAACGACAGTCATGACAATCGGAATCGTCGACGTCGCCTTCCTCGCCGCTTGCGTCTCCTGCGTAGAGGTCGTCACGATGACATCGACTTTGGCCTGCAGGAGCTCGGCGACGAGGCCGGGCAAGCGCTCAGATCTGCCCTCAGCGAGGCCCAGTTTGACGACGAGGTTCTGACCCTCAACGTAGTCCAACGCCCGCATCGCATCGAGCAGGTGCTGCCATATTCCACGGGGTGCGGGATGACCTCCGAGGCTTAAGAACCCGACTCGGTAGACGCGCTCGGTCTGCTGCGCCAATGCGTCGACCGGCGCAAGCGTGAGCGCGAGAGCAAGAACCACCGCGAGCCCTATCCGCTGCATGAGTACCTCGGTTGGAACGGATTGCGGCAGTCTAGCAAACCCGACTCATCGGCAGCGCGACGAGAGCGGTCGGTGTTGGGCGAGCGTCTCGGTCAGCGGCTGATGACCGGTGGCTCCGCCCAGCCACGCATCGCCCGCAGCTCGGCGCGCCGCCGGTTCGTCGCCGCCTCATCGACCACTGAGCCGGACCGATCGAGCACGACGCCGTAGTCATCGCGTGCCGACTCCACGCTGACCAGCTCGTTGCCCACATCGCGCAGTACACGAAGCGGATCGCGCTCGAGTGGATCGCCCCAGCCGCCGGGCCCCGGCTGGTCGTGGATGAAGACGTCGCCGCGTCGCATCGGCGTCATCGTGACCTTCGCCGTGAGCTCGCGCTCGCGGCCGTCGGTGATCAGGCGGTTGCGCGACGGCTTGCCCGGCGCGCCACCGTACAGGCCGTACGGCCGAAACGTGTGGCGATCGGCGCGCACCTGCAGCACCGCCTCGTCCTCCGTGAGCCGGTAGGATCGGCGGATCGACATCCCGCCGCGATGCAGGCCGGGGCCGCCCACGTCGGGGATCAGCTCGCAGCACAGGATCTCGAGCGGCTGCTCGGTCTCTGTCACCTCCGCGGACGGCAGCGACATGTTCGCGAAGAGGTTCGCGTTGCCGTCGAGGCCGTCGGCCCACGGCCGGCCGCCCCATGCGGAGCAGATGAACTCGACGAAGATGAACGGCGAGCGGTCGGCGTGATAGCCGCCGATGCTGACGCCGGTGTTGCCGCCCTCGGAGGCCGCGATCACCCGATCGGGGAGCATCTGCGCGAGCGCGCCGAAGACCGTGTCGACCATGCGGAACCCGGTCAGTCCGCGGGCCGCGCAGGCGGCGGGCGGCACCGCGTTGGCGATCGTGCCCGGCGGCGCGATGACGTCGATGGCCCGGTAGAAGCCGGCGTTGCAGAGGATCTCGTGCGGCAGCACCGACTTGATGCAGGTGTAGGTGGCGGCGCGCGTGAACGACAGCGTGTTGTTGATGGCGCCCTTCACCTGGGGCGAGGTGCCGGTCCAGTCGGCCGTCATCTGGTCGCCGCGCTTCTTCAGGGCCACCCTGAGCGGGATCGGCGTGCCGAAGTCGATCCCGTCGTCGTCGATCCAGTCGGTGAAGCTCCACTCACCGTCCGGTAGCTCCGCGATCGCCGCGCGCGTCAGCCGCTCGGTGTAGTCGAGAATCTCCTCCATATAGGCCGACACCTGCTCGACGCCGTGCTTGGCGATCAGCCGGGCAAACGCCTCCTCCGCGATGTGGCAGGCCGAGAGCTGCGCGCGCATGTCGCCGGCCACGCGCACGGGCATGCGGACGTTCTTTTCCAGCATGCGAAAGAAGGTCTCGTTCGGCTCGCCGGCGTCGTACATCTTGACGGGCGGGATGCGCAGGCCTTCCTGGAAGATCTCGGTGGAGTCCGATGCGTTCGAGCCGGCCACGCGACCGCCCATGTCGGTCTGGTGGCAGATGGTTCCCGCGAAGGCCACGCGGCGGCCCTCGTGGAAGATCGGCTTGAGGATGAAGACATCCGGCAGGTGCATCCCGCCTTCGAACGGATCGTTCAGCGCGTAGACGTCGCCCGGACGCATGCGGTCGCCGTAATGGCGGATCGTGGCGGCGAGCGCATCGGGGAACGAGGAGAGATGGCCGGGCAAGGTCAGGCCCTGCGCTACCGTCCGGCCCTGCGCGTCGCAGAAGGCCGTCGAGTAGTCCATGTTGTCCTTGAGCACGCCTGAGTACGCGGTGCGCAGGATGGTCAGGGCCATCTCGTCGGCGATCGACAGCAACGTGTTCTTGAACAGCTCGAAGCCGATCGGATCAGAGAGCCGCGTGGCCACCGCTCACACCTCCATCACGATGTTGCCCGAGCCGTCGAGCGCTGCTCGGGCGCCCGGCGGCACCACGCACGTCGCGTCGTACTCCTCGACGATCGCCGGTCCCTCGCGCGGCGTCGCGAGATCGCTGCGGGACAGAACGGGCGTCACGAGCCAGCCGTCACGCTGACCGAAGTACACTCGCCGCGAGCCGCCGAGCGTGCCCGCGCCGCGGCCGATCTGCACGCGCTTGGGAACGCGCGGCCGGTCGCTCAGGCCCTGGCCGACGACGCGCAGGCTCACGATCTCGACCGGCTCGTCGGCGCCGGCGCGGTGTCCATACGTGCGCTCGTGCTCTCCCGCAAACGCTTCCTCGATCGTCACGCTCGCGGTCACGGGCACGGTCAGCTCGAACGACTGTCCCTGGTAGCGGCAGTCGGCGGAGTGTGCGATGCGAACGGCCGCGCCGCTGAATCCCTCCGCGGCGAGCTGAGCGCGCGCTTCATCCTCCAGACGTCCGAACGCCTCGTTCAGCTCCGCGGGATCGAGGCCACGCGCCGGCCGGCGCCAGGTTCGGACGTAGTGGTGCTCGACCTCTGAGTAGAGCAGGCCAAAGGCCGAGAAGAGCCCTGGCGCGGGCGGGACGATGACGCGCGTCATCTCCAGCGCGCGGGCCATGCCGGCGGCGAACAGCGGCCCGTTGCCGCCGAAGGCGAACAGCGCGTACTCGCGCGGGTCGCGACCGCGCTCGCTCGAGACCGCACGGATCGCGCGCATCATGTTCGACGCCGCGATCAAGTGCGCCCCGTACGCCGCCTCGGCGAGTGGCAGGCCGAGCGGCGCCGCGACCTTCTCCTGGAAAATCTCGTGGGAGCGGGCCGCGTTGAGCTTCACCGCACCGCCGGCCAGCGCCGTCGGGTTCAGATAGCCGAGGACGACGTTGGCGTCCGTGACCGTCGGCTCAGTACCGCCGAGGTCGTAGCAGAGCGGCCCCGGGAAAGCGCCGGCACTGCGTGGGCCTACCTGCAAGGCACCGCCGGCGTCGCGCCAGACGATCGAGCCGCCGCCCGCGCCGACCTCCGCGAGATCGATGGCGGGAACGCGCAGGAGGTAGCCGCTTCCGGTGAGCAGCCGCGAGCCGTGCATGATCCCGCCGCCCACCTGGTATTCGGTGGCCCGGCTTACCGCGCCGTCCTCGACGATCGAGGCCTTGGCCGTGGTGCCGCCCATGTCGAACGTGATCAGCTTGTCGAAGCCGATCCGCCGCGCCAACGCCTGGGCCCCGACGACGCCAGCGGCCGGCCCGGACTCGATGATGTGCATCGGCATCGAGGCGGCCGCCGCATCGGTCATGAGCCCACCGTTCGACTGCATGATCAAGAGCGGCCCCCGCACGGCGATCCCATCGAGGCCGGCCCGCAGGGTGGCCAGGTAGCGGCGGACGATCGGCAGCACGTACGTGTTGATCACCGTGGTCGAGGTGCGCTCGTATTCCTTGATCTCCGGCAACACGTCGCTGCTGAGACACACGAGCAGGCCGGGAGCGCGTCGCGCGACGATCGCCTTGATGCGCTGCTCGTGGACCGGATTCGCCCACGCGTTGAGCAGGCACACGGACAGCGCCTCGATGCCCTGAGCGATCAGCCGGTCGAGCGCGCGCTCGACGTCCGCCTCGTCGAGCGGCTGCTGGACCGCGCCGCGTACGTCGATGCGCTCGCTCACCTCCATCCGCAAGCGGCGCTCGACCAGCATTGGCGGCTTTTCCCACGTGAGATCGTAGAGGCGCGGCATGCGCAGGCGCCGGATCTCGAGGACGTCGCGGAACCCCTTGGTCGTGATGAGCCCCGTGCGTGCGCCGCGCAGCTCGAGGAGCGCGTTGGAGGCGACGGTGGTGCCGTGCAGCACCTCGATCACGTCGCGACCGCCCAGGCCGGTCTCGTCGAACACTTCGCGGAGCCCGTCGACGATGGCGCGGGCGTAGTCGTCGACGCTGGACGACACCTTCTTGATGTGCAGGCGCCCGTCGGCGTCGAGGAAGACGATGTCGGTGAAGGTGCCGCCGATGTCGACCGCGACGCGGAAGCGGCTCACGCCTTCTTTTCCATCTCGAGGACCGCGGCGAACGTCTCCACGAGGCCCTCGAGCTCCGCGTCGCCCATCGGCGTCGAGAGACATCCAAGCCCCGTGATCGACATGAGCACGCCGTGCTCCATGAGTCGCCGTACCAGCCGGACGAGCCGCTCGTTCTCCGCGGGGGTAGCCCGCGTGCTCCGATAGTCGGTGAGCTCGCGGTCCACCGCGTGAAGACGGAACAGCGAGCCCAGGCCGGCGACGCGTCCGGGTACGCTCGCCTGCTTGAAGCAATCGTCGAGGCTCGCGCGGAGCTTCACGCCGAGCTCGGCGAGCCGTGCGTAGGCATCCGGTGTCAACATCCGCATGGCGGCCAGCCCCGCGGCCATCGTCACGGGGTTCGCGTTGAACGTCCCGCCGTGTGGCGCCGGCGGCGTCCCGCCGCGCGTGGGATCGAACACCGCCATGACTTCGGCGCGGCCTGCGACGGCGCCCACCGGGAGCCCGCCGCCGATGATCTTGCCGAGCGTGGTCATATCGGGCGTCACGCCGAGCGCGCCCTGGGCACCGTGGTAGCCGACCCTGAACGAGATGACCTCGTCGAAGATCAGCACGATGCCGTGCGCCCGCGTCACATCGCGGAGGGCCTGCAAGAACTCGGTCCGAGCAGGGACCAGCCCGATGCGGTTGGGAACTGGATCCACCAGTACCGCTGCCAGGTGTCGGGCCTCGCGCTCGATGCGTGCGACCGCTTGCTCCGTGTGATTGAACGGCAGCACCACGACATCCTCGAGCACCGCCGGCGGCGTCCCTTTCGAGTACGCGGTGCTGGCCGGCGCCGCTAGACTGCCCCAGTTCTCTGATGTCGAGCCCAGGCTGACCTCGGCGTAGTCGTACGAGCCGTGATAGGCGCCCTCGAACTTCGCGATCTTCGGGCGGCCCGTGAACGCGCGCGCGCCCTTGATGGCGATCATCACGGCCTCACTGCCCGAATTGGTGAAGCGCACGCGCTCGGCCGACGGCAGGCGCTCGCACAGGAGCGCCGCCAGGTCGATCTCTTCGGGCGTCGGCATCGGGAACGACGCGCCCTGCGCGAGCCGGCGCGTGGCCGCCTCGACGATGCTCGGGTGCGCGTGGCCGTGGATGAGCGCCGTGTAGTTGTTCAAGCAGTCCATGCGGCGATCGCCCTCGACGTCGGTGATCCAGCACCCTTCCCCGGCGGCAGCGTACGGCGGGTACGGCGCCATGTAGACGGTCGTGCGCGAGTTCCCGCCCGGCAGCACGCCCTGGGCGCGCGCGAACAGCGCCGCCGATTTGGAGCCGGGCTCCGCCCACCGCGCCGTCCGCGCGATTGTGCGCGGTGCCTTCACCTTCGAGATCGTAGCCATCGCGGGCACCTCCCTCATGTGGCAGCTCGGCCGCGAGTGCCCCGATGATACTCTCGTCGCGCTCGCTTGGTCGGGGCGCGCGGTCCCATAGCTCTTCCGCCGCAGTACAATCTCGCCGTGACCGACGCCGACTATATGGACCAGGCGCTGCGCGAGGCCGAGGACGCGTTTGTCCGGGGCGACTGGCCTGTGGGCTCGGTCCTCGTGCGCGACGGCGTGGTGCTGGCGACAGGCCAGAATCGGCAGAACACCGAGCGCGACGTGACGTGGCATGCGGAGTTCGATGCCCTGCGCCGCGCGACGCGGGAGCACGGTGTCGCGAGGCTGGCGGGAGCCACGGTGTACTCGACCATGGAGCCGTGCCCGATGTGCGCGGGCGCCATGAAGCTCATGGGCATCGCGCGGTTGGTCCTCGGCACCCGGCACGCTACCCTTCGGCGCACAGATCTCGGTACCTACTCGGTCGAGACGTTCTGCCGGATGACTGGCTTCGATCTCGCCCTCACCACCGGCGTGCGCGAGGCCGAGTGCACAGCGCTTCGCCGCCGTTGGGGGAAAGACGCCGTGCGCGCATCGTAGCGCGCTGCGCGGGAGTGACCCGATGAGCGAGACCGCGCTCGGCAGTGTCGTTGGCAACCTGGCGCACGTCGCCCCGCATCGCGCGGCGCTCACGTGCGGCTCCGACACCATTTCGCGGGCCGCGTTCGAGGCGCGCACGAACCAGCTTGCCCGCGCCTACCAGAAGCTCGGCGTCACGCCGAACTCGTTCGTCACGATCGGACTGCCGAACTCCATCGAGTTCTTCGAATCCGTGCTCGCGGTGTGGAAGCTCGGTGCGACGCCGCAGCCGATCTCCTCGCGGCTGCCTGCTGCCGAACGCCGCGCGATCATCGACCTCGCGAATCCCTCACTCATCGTCGGCGTCGATCCGTCCGAAACGCCGGGCCGCACGACGATACCCGGCGGCTTCCAGCCGGAGGCTTCCCTGTCGTCGGATCCGTTGCCGCCGCTGATCGGCGCGTCGTTCAAGGCGCCGACGTCGGGCGGCAGCACCGGTCGGCCGAAGCTCATCGTGGCCACTCAGCCCGCGACGTGGGAATCGGTCGAGGGCTTCGCGAATCTGCTGCGGATC
>DATEMW010000286.1:0-6256 GCA_035275385.1 Candidatus Methylomirabilota bacterium
CTGCGCTACGAGAAAAACCTCCTGGCGGATTGGCTCCAGAAGGATCTCGCGGGGCGGACCGGCGGCGCGTCCGGCGCCGGTGGAGCGACGAGATGACCGAGATGCGCGTGGTGGATCTGTGCACGTGTCGTCAGACCTCCAGGCCCATGGTGCTTCTCGAGGACGTCGACCGGAGCCGCTGGCTGTCGTTCTATCTGCCGATGAACGAGGCCAACCGCCTGGCCCGGGTGCTGGGCAATACGTGCTGCGCCGGCGTGCCGATCTTCGACCTGATCCTCGCCTCGGACGCGGCGCTTGCCCACGCCTGCCCCGCCGACCACGAGCTCAGAGCCCAGGCCGTGCGGCGCTGGCTCGATCGGCTGCGCCCCGCCGACTTCGACGACGGAAGCGCTAAGCGGGACTAACGCGCGCTGCGCCGTCGCGGCGAGTCGCCAGCTCGCCGACGCCCCCGCGGCGCAAGCGCCCGGGCGGCCCTCTCGGCTTCGAGGTGCTACTCTGTGTGCCCCGAGGAGGGACCGAGGAGGGGTCCAGGATGACGAGTCCGATCATCACCGAGGCGACGAGAGTGCTCGTCGACCGGCGCGATCTCACGCGCATCGAGGCCGCCGGGGCGATGGAGGCGATCATGTCGGGCACCGCCACCGACGTGCAGATCGCCGCCTTCCTGACCGCGCTCCGGATGAAGGGCGAGACCATCGAGGAGCTGATCGGCTTCGCCCAGGTGATGCGCTCGAAGGTCGCGCGCGTGCAGACGCGCGCCGAGGAGACGGCGGCGCTCACTGGCACCGACCGCGAGATGCTCGTGGACACGTGCGGCACCGGCGGCGACGCGTCGGGGACGTTCAACGTCTCGACCGCGACCGCGTTCGTGGTCGCCGGCGCCGGCCTTCGCGTGGCCAAGCACGGCAATCGCTCGATGTCCGGGCTCAGCGGCGCCTCCTTGTGCGGCTCGGCCGACGTGGTCGAGACCCTCGGAGTCAATCTGCAGCTCAATCCCGAGCAGGTCGGACGCTGCGTGGCCGAGGTCGGCATCGGCTTTCTCTACGCGCCCTTGCTCCATACGGCGATGAAGCACGTGATGACGGCGCGGCGGGAGGTCGGCATCCGGACGGTCTTCAACCTGCTCGGCCCGCTGACCAACCCGGCCGGCGCGAACGCCCAGGTGATCGGCGTGGCGGCGGCGGCGCTGACCGAGCCGCTTGCGCGGGTCCTCGCCGAGCTCGGGACGTTCCGGGCCTTCGTCGTGCACGGGGCCGATGGGCTCGACGAGATCTCGAACACCGGCGAGAGCAGGGTGTCCGAGGTGCGCGAGGGGATCGTGCGGACGTTCACCGTTCGCCCCGAGGATTTCGGCCTGCCGCGCGCGTCGATCCGCGATCTCCTGGGCGGGGACCGCGAGCAGAACGCCGAGATCATCCGGGCGATCCTGCGCGGCGAGCCCGGCGCCAAGCGGGACATCGTCCTCATGAACGCGGCGGCCGCGCTGGTCGTCGGCGGCCGGGCGCGCGACCTGAAGGAAGGCGTCGAGCTGGCGGGCCGCTCGATCGACGCCGGCGCCGCGCGGGAGAAGCTCGAGCGCCTCGTCCGCCTCACCCGAGAGCTCTCCGGCGCCGCCTGAGCGGCGAGTCGACGCGCAGTACGGAAAGGTGGTACGATAAGCGCGTCGCGGGCGCTCGTGGCAGAAGTGCCTTTCGGGTTTGCTCTTTCTCTTCCGTGCGTGGCGCTATCGCGGTTGCTGTTGGCGTTCGGAGTTCTAGAACACCGAGGTTCTATGAACGGCGTCGGGATGAAGTTTCAAAGTCGAGTGCCCCGCTACCACCGCATCGCCGACGCGCTGCGCGAGCGGATCCGGGTCGGCGAGCTTGCATCGGGCGCGCGCCTGGACAACCAGCGCCAGCTGGCGAAGAGCTTCGGCGTGACCTTGATGACTCTGCGACAGGCGCTCGAGCTCCTCGAGCGCGAGCACCTGATCACGCGCCGCCACGGGCTCGGCACGTTCGTCGCAGCACCGTCGATCGACTACGACATCTTGCAGCTCCGCCGTTTCGCCGGCGATCTCTCGGCCAAGGGCGAGCGGGTCGCGACGCGCCTTCTGGGAGCTCGGTTCGCGGCCGCTGACCGGCGCGTGGCCGAGGCGCTGCGCCTAGCCGGGCGTCCGCGCGTGCTGGTGGTCGAGCGGTTGCGATTGGTCGACGAGCATCCGATGAGCCTGCAGCGGTCGTTCCTGCCGTCTCCGCTGGGCGACGAGGTGATCAGGGCCGATCTGGCGCTGACGCCGCTGCATCAAGTCCTCGAGTTCAAGCTGGGCGTGGTCGTCACGCGCGCCAGCGAAACCGTTTCCGCGGTGCGCCTGGGCCGCCGCGAGGCCCGCGACCTCGGCTGTCGCGCCGGCGAGCCGGCGTTCGAGTCCGAGCGCGTCTCGTACGACGCCGGCGGGGCGCCGGTCGTCTTCGATCGGGCCTTCATCCCCGGCGACCGCTTCCGGATCACCCGCGAACTCCACTACGAAGGAGCATCGTCATGAAGATCCTCGTGACCATCAAGCAGGTGCCCGACACGGCGACGCAGGTGAAGATCGCCGCGGACGGAAAGACCATCGAGACGACGGGCATCACGTGGATCGTCTCTCCGTACGACGAGTTCGCCGTGGAGGAGGCGCTGCGCATCAAGGAAAAGCGCGGCCAGGGCGAGGTCGTGGCGGTGTCGCTCGGTCCCGATCGCGTCAAGGAAGCCCTGCGCTCGTGCCTGGCGATGGGCTGCGACCGCGCGATCCACCTCAACGACCCGGCGTGGTCGGCCGCGGACACCCTGACCACCGCGAAGGCCCTCGCCGCGGTCATCAAGCAAGAAGCGCCGCAGCTCGTGCTGTGCGGCCGCCAGGCCATCGACGACGACATGGGCGCGGTGACGGCGCAGCTCGCCGAGGTGCTGGGCTGGCCGAGCGCCTACTGGATCATGGAGGAAGCGATCGACGGCGACGGCAAATCGGTCCGCGCCGCGCGCCAGGTGGAAGGCGGCCTCGAGGTGTTCGACCTGCCGCTGCCGGCCGTGCTGGCCGCGCAGAAGGGGCTCAACGAGCCGCGCTATCCGACGTTGAAGGGGATCATGGGAGCCAAGAAGAAGGAGATCAAGGACGTGAAGGCGGCCGATATCGGCGTGGCGGCCGAGCCGCCGCAGCTTTCGGTCGTCGGCCTCGAAGCGCTGCCGGCGCGTCCGCCGGGGCGCATCATTCAAGGCGACGTCCCCACCGCGGTGAAAGAGCTCGTTCGCGCCCTGCGCGAAGACGCCAAGGCGATATAGGGAGAGCCGAGCAATGCCCAACGCGTTCTGGTGCATCGTCGAAGACGATCGAAACGGCTCCCCCAAGAAAGTGATGGCCGAGGTGATCGGTGAGGCCGCGCGGCTGGCCCCCGGCCGGGTGGAGGCGGTGTGGCTCACTGACAAGGCCAGCGAGGCCGGTCTGAAGCAGCTCGGTGAGTGGGGCGCTTCGCGCGTGCTGCTGCTCGAGAACGCCGCGTTCGCGCCCTACCGCAGCGAAGTGTGGACCGCCGCGGCAGCCGAGCTGGCGACGAAGGAGTCGCCGGCGGCGATCTTCGCGCCGGTCACGAGCCGGCAGCGCGAATTCGTGGCGCGGCTGGCCGCGAAGCTCGGCGTGGGCCTGTCGGCCGACTCGGTGCGGTTCGCGATGGAAGGCGACAAGCTCGTCGCGACCCGGCCGGTCTACGCGGGCAAGCTTCTCTCGAAGGTGACGTGGGCCAAGTCGCCGTGGGTCGCGACGCTCAGACCGAATGTGTTCCGGCCCGCCGACGCTCAGACCGGCAAGACCGCGACGGTCGACCGGCCGAGCCTCTCGGCACCCGGCGCGCAGATGAAGTTCGTCGAGCGGCGTGAGGAAGTCTCGACGGGGCTTCCCGAGCTGACCGAGGCCGAGACCGTCATCTCCGGCGGGCGCGGCATGAAGGGCCCGGAGAACTACGTGATCCTCGAGGAGCTGGGCCGCGTCATCGGCGCGGCGGTCGGCGCCTCGCGCGCGGCCGTCGACGCGGGCTGGCGTCCGCATCGGTTCCAGATCGGCCAGACCGGCCGCACGATCTCGCCCAAGCTCTATCTCGGTTTCGGCGTGTCCGGCGCGATCCAGCATCTGGCGGGCATGCGCACCTCGAAGGTGATCGTGGCGATCAACAAGGATCCGGAGGCGCCGATCTTCAAGATCGCCGACTTCGGGATCGTGGCCGATCTGTTCGAGGTCGTGCCCGAGCTGACCAAAGAGTTCAAGAAACTCCTGGAGAAATAGGAAGGCAAGACGTGTTCGAGCTGACGTCCGAGCAGCAGCTGATCCGGGACACGGCGCGCGAGTTTGCCGAGACCCAGATCAAGCCCATCGCGGCCGAGATCGACCGCGACTCGCGCTTCCCGCACGAGACGGTCAAGCGCATGGGCGAGCTCGGCCTCATGGGCATGGTGATCCCGGAGCGCTGGGGCGGCAGCGCCGCCGGTGCTCAGGCGTACGTGGTCGCGCTCGAGGAGATCGCGCGCGTCTGCGCGAGCCACGCGGTGGTCATGTCGGTCAACAACTCGCTCTACGGCGATCCGATCGCGCGGTTCGGGAGCGACGCGCAGCGCGAGCGGTTCCTGATACCCGTGGCGTCCGGCCACGCTCACGGCTGCTTCGCGCTCACCGAGCCGCAGGCGGGCTCGGACGCGACGAACCAGGCGACGCTCGCCCTGCGCGACGGCGAGCACTACGTGCTCAACGGCCGCAAGCGTTTCATCACGACCGGACGCGAGGCGTCGTTTGCGCTCGTGTTCGCTCAGACCGACCGTGCGAAGGGCCACCACGGCATCACGGCCTTCGTCGTCGAGAAGGGCACACCCGGCTTCACGGTGGGCAAGACCGAGGACAAGCTCGGCATCCGCGCCTCGGACACCGCCGAGCTCCTGTTCGACGACTGCCGCGTCCCGGCGGCGAATCGCATCGGCGATGAGGGCCAGGGATTCAAGATCGCGATGTCGGCGGTCGACGGCGGCCGCGTCGGCATCGCGGCGCAGGCGGTCGGCATCGCGACCGGCGCCTACGAGCGCTCGGTCGCCTACGCCCGCGAGCGCAAGGCGTTCGGCGTGATCATCGGCGAGCACCAGATGGTGCAGTGGATGCTGGCCGACATGGCCGTGGCGATCGACGGCGCGCGGCTCCTGACGCGCAAGGCCGCGGCCCTCAAGGACGCGGGCCGGCCGTACCGGACCGCCGCCGCGATGGCCAAGCTCTTCGCCGCCGAGACCGCGATGAAGGTCACGACCGACGCGATCCAGGTCCACGGCGGCTACGGCTTCATCAAAGAGTACGAAGTCGAGCGTGCCTTCCGCGACGCGAAGATCACGCAGCTGTACGAGGGGACGTCGCAGATCCAGAAGCTGGTGGTCGCGCGCCACCTGCTGAGAGGTGACCATGGCGGAGCCTGAGCGCGGGCCCGAGCGCCCGGTGCGGTTCGAGACGCTGTCGGGCATCCCGATCGAGCCGCTCTACACGGAAGAGAGCCTGCGGGGCTGGTCGGCCGACGAGAAGCTCGGGCGGCCGGGCGAGTATCCCTTCACCCGCGGCGTCTATCCGACCATGTATCGCGGCCGGCTCTGGACGATGCGCATGTTCGCCGGCTTCGGGCGGCCCGAGGACACCAACGCCCGCTTCAAGTACTTGCTCGAGCAGGGCCAGACCGGGCTCTCCACCGCGTTCGACATGCCCGCGCTGATGGGCTACGACGCGGACCATCCGCGCTCGCGCGGCGAAGTCGGCAAGGAAGGCGTGTCGATCTCGACGCTCGACGACTTCGAGCGCCTGTTCAAGGACATCCCGCTCGGCGACGTGACCACGTCGATGACGATCAACTGCACGGCGTCGGTCGCGCTGGCGATGTACCTGGCGATCGCCGAGAAGCAGGGCGTGTCGTGGAGCCGGGTCGGCGGCACGATGCAGAACGACATGCTGAAGGAGTTCATCGCGCAGAAGGAATGGATTTCGCCTCCGGAGTCCGCCGTGCGGATCGTGGTGGACACGATCGAGTTCTGCGCGAAGCACGTCCCGAAGTTCAACCCGGTCTCGATCTCGGGCTATCACATCCGCGAAGCCGGCTCGACCGCCGTCCAGGAGCTGGCGTTCACGCTGGCCGACGGGTTCGGGTACGTGAAGGCCTGCCTCGAGCGCGGCCTCGACGTGGACGCGTTCGCGCCCCGGCTGTCCTTCTTCTTCGACATCCACAAC
>DATEMW010000287.1:0-4538 GCA_035275385.1 Candidatus Methylomirabilota bacterium
GAGCGCCGCTGGCCGCACGGCCGTCCGACGCTCGGGCAGCACGTGAAGATCACGACGGTCAGCGGCTTCTTGCGCGTGTGGATGCTGACCTGGCTCAAGCCGCTGCGGCCCATCTCGTTTCGAGCCCACGAGGAGCATGCGCGCATCGACCGCTGGCTCGCCGCGCTCGCCCGGTGCGCGGCCTGGGACGGCGCGTTGGCCTGCGAGGTCGCGCGCGCCGCGCAGCTCGTCAAGGGCTATGGCGACGTCCGCCGGCGCATGGCCGTTCACTTCGACCGATTGCTCGAGGCGGTGATGCGAACAGCCGAGCGAGAGGCGGCGAACGGCGGCAAGCTCGAGGCCTCGCGCGCGCTCGCCGAGCGATACCGGACGCTGGTCCTGCAGGGGCCTGAATCGGAGGCCGCGGCCGCTGCGCTGGCCTCAGGCGCGCTCGCGCGGTCCTAGCCGGCGGCGCGCTTGCCCTAGCCGGCCCTCAGGCGAATCAGCTGACGCAGGCGCTCGACGTCCATCGAGTCCAGCCGGACGAACGTGAACGCCTGCCCGTCGGGGTCGACGCGGACGAGGATCGCGATCACGTCGATCGGCGCGCCGCCGTCCGGCAGGGTGAAGATCGCGCGCCCCACCGTATCGGCATCGAACGTCGTGCGGAACTTGGCCTTCATGCCGGACAAACCGACCTCGACCAGGGTGCCGTCGTGCTCGCGTCCGTTGTACTCCGCCAGTCGCACCGGCAATGTGACGCGCGCGCGGCCCGAGCGGCGCTTCTCCGGCCGCCGGGCGAGCTCGGCGACCCGGCTCATCGCATGCGGCTCGATGAAGGTCAGCACCTCGTTCAGCCGATCGAGCTGGATCGGCTTGCCCATGAAGTCGGCTGCGCCGAGCTTCAGGCACTCGCGAGCCTGGCTCTCGTTCACGACGCCCGAGACCGCGACGATCGGGACCCCGAGCGCCCGCACCGGGCGCAGCCGGAGGAAGTCGAGCCCGCTCATGCCGGGAAGCTGGACGTCGAGGAGAATCGCGTCGAGCCGCTCGGTCTGAATCGCCGACAGCGCAGCTTCGGCAGTGTGAACGACGAAGGGATGGTGGCCGAGCTCGACGAGATAGTCGCGGAAGACATCGCCGAGGTCGACCTGGTCCTCGACCACGAGCACCCGCATTCTCTTTTCACTCTAGCACGATAGGTGTCACCGACCCGTCGAACCAGAGCGTGTCTGGCCGGTGGAGGCCTGGTGCTATACTGAGCGCCCGGGTGCATCTCGAAGGAGGAGTATCTTGTCGGGCTACCTGCCCGTGTTCATCTTCGCCGCGCTGATCATCGGTTTCGGCGTTGTCTCGCTCGCGATCGCGCGCGTGCTGCGCCCGAGCCGGCCGGACCCGGTCAAGCTCATGAACTACGAGTGCGGCGCCGAGCCGATCGGCTCGGCGTGGGTGCAGTTCCCGGTCGGCTTCTATCTGGTCGCGCTCGTCTTCATCGTGTTCGACGCGCTCGCGGTGTTCCTGTTCCCCTGGGCGCTCGTGCTGCGCTCGGTCGGCCTCAACGCGTTCTGGGTGATGGCGGCGTTCGTCGGCGTGCTCGGGCTCGGCTGGCTCTACGCATACCGGGAGGGTGTTCTCGAATGGAAGTGAAGCGGCCACTGCCGCAGGTCCCGCCGCCGGTCTGGGGTGAGTTCAAGGACCTGCAGGAGTGGGAGAAGTACCACCAGACGCGCCCGCTGGACGACAAGACCTCGAACGCGCTCGCGTCGATCGCCGACGCGATCCACCACATGCCGGGCGGCTGGATCGTCACGACGTCCACCGACAAGATCTTCAACTGGGCGCGCAAGTCGTCGATCTGGCCGGTGACGTTCGGGCTGGCGTGCTGCGCCATCGAGATGATGGCGACGTTCGCATCGCGATTCGACGTCGAGCGGTTCGGGATGGTGCCGTGGGCCTCACCGCGCCATTCCGACCTGATGATCGTCTCCGGGACCGTCACGATCAAGATGGCCCCGATGCTCAAGCGCATCTACGACCAGATGCCCGATCCCAAGTGGGTCGTCTCGATGGGCTCGTGCGCGAACTCGGGCGGGCCGTTCCGCCACGGGTACCACGTCGTGAAGGGCGTCGATCGCGTCGTCCCGGTCGACGTCTACGTCCCGGGGTGTCCGCCCACGCCCGACTCGCTCATGTACGGGCTGCTCAAGCTCCAGACCCAGGTCGAAGAATTCCAGAAGACCGGGAAACGCGCCGCGCCGTCGGACCCCGGGGGAGCATGACGGCCGCCGACGCGCGCGCGCGCATCCAGGAGCGGTTCGGAGTCGAGGCGGTCGCCGACGGAGGGCTCACGGTCACCCTGCCGCGCGAGCGCTGGCAGGAGTTCGCAGGCTTCGCGCGGGGCGACCTCGGCTGCCGCTACTTCAACTGGCTCTCCGCCGTCGACTGGAAAGAGCAGGGGCTCGAGGTGCTGTGCCGCGTCGAGAATCTCGACACGCCCCTGGTCGTGACGATGCGTACCAAGCTGCCGGCGGGCGAGACGCGCTGCCCGTCGCTGACCTCGCTCTATCGCGGCGCCGACTGGATGGAGCGCGAGTGCTACGACATGTTCGGCGTCGTCTTCGACGGGCACCCGGATCTCAGACGCATCCTCACGTCAGACGATTGGGAAGGCTATCCGCTCCGGAAGGACTACGCCGTCGATACGCCGTACGAACCGTACCGATGATCCTGTACCAGACGTCTGAGAGGAGAAGCGAGCGATGATCTACGAGCTGCGGACCTACACCTTGGCGCCCGGCAAGCAAGGGGAATATCTCAAGCTCAATTCCGAGATCGGCCGCCCGATCCGCGGCGACAAGTACGGCAAGCTCGAGGGCTCGTGGACCACCGAGTTCGGCACGTTGAATCAGTACGTCCACCTCTGGGCGTACGCCGACCTGGTCGAGCGAGAGCGGCTGCGGGGCGAGCTCGCCAAGAACGAAGCGTGGAGCCGCGACTACGTCGGAAAGATCCGGCCGCTCCTGCTGGCGCAGGAGAACAAGATCCTGTCGGCCCAGGTGCCGCTCAAGCCGCCGGCCGACGGCGGGCACATCTACGAGCTCCGGACGTATCGCACGCAGGTCGGCAAGGCCGGTGAGTGGCTCGGCCACTTCAAAGGCATCATGCCCGTGCGCGAGAAATACTCGAAGAACGTCGGCGTGTTCCAGACAGAGGTCGCGCAGCTCAACGAGGTCGTGCACCTCTGGGCGTACCGCGACCTGAACGATCGCGCGGCCGTGCGCGGCAAGGTCATGCAAGATCCGGAGTGGCAGGCATTCCTCGGCAAGGCCACGCCGCTCTTGGTCGAGATGCGCTCGATCGCGCTGATTCCCGCGCCGTCGTCGCCGATGAAATGACGGGAAACCGATAGTGCCCGAGACGCAAGCGCGACAGGTCGTCGAGATCGGCTACGGCGGCAACGAGCGCCTCATGATGAACATGGGGCCTCAGCACCCGTCGTCGCACGGCGTCTTTCGCATGATCCTCACGCTCGAGGGGGAGACGGTTGTCGCCGTCGACGCGGTGATCGGCTACCTGCATCGCTGTCACGAGAAGCTCGGCGAGACCCTGACGTACGTGCAGTACCCGTCGATCGCCTCCAAGACCGACTACGTATCGGCGATGACCGCCGAGCTCGCCTACGTCTCCGCGGTCGAGCAGATCGCGAAGGTCGAGGTCCCGCGGCGTGCGCAGTACCTGCGCGTCATCGTCGCGGAGCTGCAGCGGATCGCCTCGCACTGCCTGTGGCTCGGCACCTGGTGCCTCGACATGGGCGGCGCCCTCGGCGGTGGCGCGACCGTGTTCCTCTACTGCATCCGCGAGCGCGAGATGGTGCTGGATCGGTTCGAGGAGCTGACCGGCGCGCGCCTGCTGTACGGCTTTCACCAGACGGGCGGGACCCGCTACGACGTGCCCTCGGGCTGGGACACGAAGGTGCGCGAGACGGTCGACTTCATCGAGCGGCGGCTCGACGAGTACGAAGGGATGCTCGAGGACAACGCGTTCTTCCGCGTGCGCACCCAGGGCGTCGGCGTGATCTCGCGCGAGGTCGCCGAATCCGTCGGCGTGTCGGGCCCGCTCATCCGCGGCTCCGGCGTCGGCTACGACGTGCGGCGGGCCGAGCCGTACTCCTCGTACGGCGATTTCGACTTCGTCGTCCCGGTGGAGACCGCCGGCGACTGCTACGCGCGCTACCGCGTGCGCATGGTCGAGTTCCGCCAGTCGATCCGGATCGTCCGCCAGGCGCTCGACGGGCTGCCCGAGGGCCCGATCTCGTCGCGGCCGGGCGTGAAGTCGGTCGCGCAGGTGCGGGTCCCGAAGGGCGAGGGCTACACGCGCGTCGAGGGCGCCCGGGGCGAGATCGGCTGCTACATCGTCAGCGACGGCGGGCCCAAGCCGTATCGCCTGAAGTGGCGGGGCGCGTCGTTCTCCAACCTCGCCGTGCTCCCGCATATCGTGCCCGGGCACAAGGTCGCCGACGTCGTCGCGATCATGGGCTCCGTCGACCCCGTCTTCGGTGA
>DATEMW010000288.1:0-8237 GCA_035275385.1 Candidatus Methylomirabilota bacterium
CTTCGCCCGTGGCCGGCCTCGGCCGGCGCGCGGCGCTCGGCGACCGCCTCGGCGGTCGCCATCACTCGTACTTGATCCGCGGGTCGACCGCGGCGTACAGCACGTCGGTGAGGAGGTTCACGCTAACGACGATCACCGCGATGAACAAGCTCACGCCCTGCACGATCGCGTAATCGCGCGACTCGATCGACTCGTAGACCCAGAGTCCGATGCCCGGCCAGGAGAAGATCGTCTCGGTGAGGATCGCGCCGGCCAGCAGGCGGCCAATCTGCAGCCCGACGACCGTGAGCACCGGCAAGAGCGCGTTGCGGAGCGCGTGCCTCAGCACGACCGCGCGGCGCGACAGTCCCTTGGCCTCGGCGGTACGGATGTACTCGCGCGAGAGCACCTCGAGCATCGAGGCGCGCGTCATGCGGGCCACGACGGCCAGCGGAATCGTCGCGAGCGCCAGCGCCGGCAGGATCAGGTGACGGACCGCGTCGACGAAGGTCGCCCAGTCGCGCTGCAGCAGCGCGTCAAGGATGACGAAGTTCGTCCACGGCACGAACGCGGTCCCGCTCGAGAGACGGAACCCCGTCGGCAAGAGACGCAGCTGCACCCCGAAGACCCACGCGAGCACGAGGCCGAGCCAGAAGATCGGCATGGAGACTCCGGTGAGCGCGCCCAGCCGGGCGAGACTGTCGAGCGGCGAGTTGCGCCAGACGGCGGAGGCGACCCCGATCGGAATGCCGAGCGCCACCGCCGCGACGATGGCCGCCATCGCGAGCTCGACCGTGGCGGGGAAGCGCCGCAGCAAATCGCCCGCGACCGGATCGCCGCGGACGATCGAGACGCCGAGATCGCCCCGCAGCGCGTTGCCGATGTACAGGAGGTATTGCTGCCAGATCGGGCGATCGAGGCCGAGGCGCGTCCGCACCTCAGCCACTTTTTCCGGCGTCGCCCGCTCGCCGAGCATCGTCAGCGCCGGGTCACCCGGAATCAGATGGATGAAGCTGAAGACCAGGACCGAGACGCCGATCAGGACGGGAACGATGGTGAGGGCTCGCCGGACGGCGTAGCGCCTCACCCCGTACCCTACTGCGTGAGCTCGACCGTGTTGAAGTACTCGGAGCCGGTCGGGTGCGGCACGTAGCCCTTCACGCGCTTGGCGAACGCCAGCGGCGGCTGGTTGTTCGCGATGAAGAGCCGCCCGATGTCGTCGTGCAGGAGCTGCTCGGCCTGCCGGTAGAGCTTGGCGCGCTCGGCCTGCTGCGTGAGCTTCTGGGCGCGCAGGAGCACGTCGGCGAGCGGCTTGTTGGAATAGAAGCCCTCGCGTGAGGCGCCGGGCCCGCAGAAGAAATAGCAGAGGAAGTTGTCGGGATCGCCGTTGTCCCCGGTCCAGCCGAGCATGTAGAGCGGCATCTGGCCGTTCTTCCGCTTGTCGAGATAGACGGCCCACTCGGTCGTCTGCAGCTGCGTCTTGATGCCGACCTTGGCGAGATCGGCGGCCATCGCCTCGGCGATCTCCTTCGGGTTGGGGAAGTACGGCCGCGAGCGCGACATGTACCAGAAGACCAGCGGCTCCTTCTTGCCGTCCTCCCACGTGATCTCCGAGAGGCCCTGGCCGAGCCCGGCCTCGCGCAGGAGCGCCTGCGCCCGGCTCGGGCTGTACTCGTAGTCCTTCAGCTCGCGGTTGTAGCCCCAGAGCGCCGGCGGCTGGAACTGCGAGGCCACCAGGCCGGTGCCGCCGTAGAGCGCGTCGACGATCCCGCGCTTGTTGATCGCGTGCGCGAACGCCTGGCGTACGCGCTTGTCCTGCAGCTCCTTCACCTTGTAGTTGAAGGCGATGTAGCCGGTCGTGTTCGTCGGGCGCAGCAAGAGCTGCAGGCCCGCGTCCGCCTTGACCACGCTGACGTCGTCCGGGTTCAAGCCTTCCATGCCGTGGATCTCGCCGGCCTTGAGCGCGCCCAGGCGCTGCGAGTTGTCCTTGATGTTGCGCACGACGAGCCGCTTGATCTTGGGCTTGGCGCCCCAGAAGTCGGGGTTGGCCTCGAGCACGACTTCCTGGTTCGGCTTCCACTCGACGAACTTGTAGGCGCCGGTGCCGACGGGATGCTTGCCGAACTCGGTGCCCCAGCGCTCGACGGCCTTGGGGCTCGCGATGTCGAAGACGAACATCGCCAGGTTGGCGAGGAAGGGCGCCTGCGGCTCCTTGAGCGTGATCCGTACGGTGTGCGTGCCGACTGCCTCGACGGCGCTGACGACCGACTTGTCGTCGAAGCCGCCGAACTGCCCCTCCCAGTACTCGAACGTCTGGCCGGCCTTGACCTGGTTGTCGTGCTGCGGGTGCGCCGCCTTCCACCAGCGCTCGAAGTTCCACACGACCGCCGCGGCGTCGAGCGGATTGCCGTCGTGGAACTTGACGCCCTTGCGGAGCTGGAACGTCCACACCTTGCCGTCGCGCGAGACGTCCCACTTCTCGGCCAGCGCCGGGTCGACCTCGGTCGTGGCGCCGCGGTATTTCACGAGGCCGTCGAAGATCTGTCGCGTGAGACGCGAGGAGATGCCGTCGGTGATGACGGCCGGGTCGAGCTGGACGGGCTCGCCCTGCGCGCCGAACACGAACGTTTGAGCCGACACCGGAGCCGCCGCCAGCAAGGCCGCGGCGATCAGAAACGCGAGCGTGGTAAGCCGCATGGGACGACCTCCTTTTCTACGAGCGCGCCTCCGCCGGCGGGGCCCCAGCCCCGCGACGGCGTGCGGCGCGCACATCCGTTGAGCAGAGGCCCGTTCGGGCCGGCCCATTATCGCATCGGGCGCGTGAAAAGCGGTGTATGGTCGGTGCGCCATGAGCCGCCGCGCGAGCGCTCCGTTCAAGGCCGTGCTCTTCGACGCCTACGGAACTCTCGTGCGGAACGACGACTTGATCCTCGTTCCGCGCCAGATCGTGGCCGACCACGGGCTGTCGGTCGCGGTCGACGAGGTCTGGCGCACCTGGTCCGAGCTCTACCACGAGACGACGCAGCTCGAGCCGTTCAGGACGCTCAGAGAGATCGAGCAGCTGATCATGCCGCGCGTGCTACGGCAGTTCGCGATCGACGCCGACGCCGCGCCGTACATCGAGCTCTTCTTCAAGGTGACCACGACGGTCGAGCTCTACCCGGAGACGCTCGACGTGCTGAACGCGCTCGGCCACGTCCGCACGGCGGTGCTCTCCAACGCCGACCTCGAGCATCAGGCCGCGTGGAACTTCACGTTGCCCGTCGAGTTCATTCTGATCTCCGAGAGCCTGCGCGCCTACAAGCCGCATCGGCTCGTGTTCCAGAAGACGCTCGAGCGGCTCGGCCTTTCGCCGCACGAGGTGCTGCACGTGGGCGACAGCGACGTGGACGACGTGAAGGGCGCGAAGGAGGCAGGGCTTGCGGTCGCGTGGGTGAACCGCGACGGGCGCGCGCGCCGCCGGGACGTCCCGGCGCCCGACTTCGAGATCCGCGATCTCCGGCAACTACCCGCGCTGATTCGTCCCGCGTAGCACAGCCCGCTCCCAGCGGGTTGACAACCCGGTGGGCGCCACCGACACTGACGGCCTCGAGCGACGGGATCGGCTCGAGCTGATCCCCGGTGCGGGAGGAGGTTGCTCATGCCTGTCACATTCGAGCGGCGCGACGCGATCGGCATCGTCACCCTGAGTCGGCCCGAGGCGCGCAACGCGTGGGGCGCCGACTTCAACGAGGGCATCGCGCGGCACTTCGCGGCCATGGAAGACGACGACGCGATCCGCTGCGCGATCCTGACGGGCGACGACGCCGGCGGCGCCTTCTCGGCCGGCGCCAACCTCAAGGACCCGCGCACGCACACGATGGCGTCGGCCGGGGACTTCATCAAGAGCATCGCCAAGCGGCGGGGGCGCGCCTTCGAGGTCCTCGGTAATTTCCCCAAGCCGATCGTCGGCGCCGTCAACGGCTACGCTGTCGGCATCGGCTGCATCATCACGTTCTGCTGCGATCTGCTGGTCGCCTCGGAGCGGGCCGAGTGGCGGCTGCCTCAAGTGTCGCTCGGGATCCTGCCGGCGTACGGCGGCAGCGCGCGCCTGGCGCGCTGGGTCGGTCGCGGCAATGCGATGCGGATGGCCATGGGCTTTCCGCTGACCGCGCAGGAGGCGCACCGCATCGGCCTGGCGCAGTGGCTGGTCCCGCACGGCAAGCTGATGGACCAGGCGCTCGAGGTGGCGGGCCACATCGCGGCGCTGCCGCCGCTCGCGGCGCGGCTGGCCAAGGAATCGCTGCTGACCGGTCTCGACATCCCGAACCTGTCGGACGCATCCCTCGTGGATCTCTATCGGTTCGCGACCCTCGAGCTCACCGAGGACAAGGCCGAAGGACACAAGGCCTGGCGCGAGAAGCGCGCGCCGGCGTTTCGCGGACGCTAGCGCGTCGCAGGAGCTGTCGTATGAGCACGCTCTCGGAACGGATCGGCGTCGACCTCGGCGGCCGGCGGCGTCTGGAGGACGGTTTGGCGTGGGCGGCCGCGAACGGCGTGCACTACGTCGACATGTGCCTGGAGGGTGCGCCCGATCATCCCAACGCGCCCGCCACGTGGACACCCGAGCGAGTCGCGGCGATGCGCGCCATGTGCGAGCGGCATCGCATCCAGCTCGGCCTGCACTCGGCCTCGGCCGTGAACGTCGCGGAGACATCGCCGCTCCTGGCCGACGCCGCCGACCAGTATCTACGCACGTATATCGAGCTCGCCGGCCGCCTCGGCGCCGGCTGGATCGTCGTCCACGGCGGCTATCACTTCACCGGCGACTACGCCGCGCGGCGTGCGGCGAGCCTCGAGCGGCTCCAGCGCGCGGCGGCGCTCGCCGAACGTGCCGGCGCGCGGCTCCTGCTGGAGAACCTGAATCGGGAGCCCGAGCACGCCGAGGTGCGCTACCTGGCCCACAATCTCGAGGAGTGCCGGGAGTATTTCGGCCGCATCCAGTCGCCGAGCCTCGGCTGGGCGTTCACGGTGAACCACGCGCACCTCGTCCCCGAAGGGATCGACGGGTTCCTCGACGCGATGGATCTCGGACGCTGCGGCGAGGTACGGCTGGCTGACAGCCACGGCCGCTACGAGGAGCACCTGCGCCCGGGCGAGGGCTCGATCGACTTCAAGCGGATGTTCTCGCGCATCGAGGGCGGCGGCTATCGCGGCCACTACATGATGGCCTTCGGCGCCCTGGACGACATGCTGAAGGGGCGCGAAGCCCTCGTGCGCGCCGCCGGACGCTGAGCGCGAGCGCCGATGAGAGCGCGGCTCGGGCTGCTCGTCGTCGCACTCCTCTCGGGGCCGGGCCTGGCGTCGGCCGCGGACTTTCCCCTCAAGCTCCCGACCGGGCTCCAGGCCGACGCGGCGCAGATTCCCGACGACAACCCGATCACGCCCGAGAAGGTCGCGCTCGGCAAGAAGTTCTTCTGGGACAAGCGCTGGTCGGCGTCGGGAACGGTCGCGTGCGCGAGCTGCCACCGGCCCGATCACGGCTGGAGCGACCCGCGCCGGTTCTCGATCGATTTCGCGGGTAAGCCGACGCCGCGGCACGCGCCGACGCTCGTGAACCGGCTCTTCAGCGACCAGCAGCACTGGTCGGGCGTGCGCGCGTCCCTGGAAGAGCAGGCCGGGAAGGACGTGAACAAGACCGACGAGAAGCTGATGGCGCAGCTCGGCACGATCGCGGAGTACCGGTACCAGTTCCGCGCGGCGTTCGGGCGCGACTTCGACCCCGAGGGGGTCGCGCAGGCGATCGCCGCCTACGTGCGCACGATCGTCTCGGGCGACTCACCCTACGACAGATTCCAGGCCGGTGACGCGCGTGCGATGTCCGAGTCGGCGCAGCGTGGTCTGCGATTGTTCGAGGGCAAGGCGATGTGCTCGCGCTGTCACGCCGGGTTCAACTTCACCGGCGAGAACTACCGCAACATCGGCGTCGGTATGTCGGCCGGCGAGCCGGATCTCGGGCGCTACACGGTCACCGGCGACGATTCGGACCGCGGGGCGTTCAAGACGCCGACCTTGCGCGACGTGGCCAAGCGCGGGCCGTACATGCACGACGGCAGCGAGAAGACCCTCGAGGACGTCATCGCGTACTACGACCGCGGCGGCGTCAAGAACGCGTGGCTCTCGACGGACATGAAGCCGCTCGCGCTCACGGCCCAGGAGCGCGCCGATCTCGTGGAGTTCATGAAGGCGCTGACCGGACGCATCGACCCCGAGGTGAGCCGCCCGCCGATCCTGCCGAAGTAGGTCCGAGCCGCGCCTGCGGCTAGATCGCGCCGGCGGCGATGTTGACGGTCAGCGCGAGCAGGGCGGCGTTGAACACGAAGGACACGACGCCGTGCACCGTCGCGGTGCGGCGGATCGCCTTGCTCGTGATCGCGACGTCGGACACCTGCGAGGTCATGCCGATCACGAACGAGAAATAGATGAAGTCCCAGTAGTCGGGGTTCAGCTCGCCTCCCGGAAAGGCCATGCCCCGTCCGCCCGTGTCGTCGTAGAACTCGTGCGCGTAATGCAGCGCGAAGATCGTGTGGATGAACACCCACGAGAGAAAGATCGTGAGCGCGGCCAGGAGCACCTGGCTTGCCGGCCGCGCGCCGCCGGCCGAGCTGCGGAGCTCGGCGAAGATCGCGGCGAGGCTCGCCACCGCGGCGGCCACCGTACACGCCAGGATCGTGAGCTGGCCTTCGTCCTGCGCCGCCGCGTGGCGGCGGATTCGTCTCACGTCCGAGCTCGCCATCAGATGGAGCGCGAGCGCGAGATAGAGCGCGACCGCGAGATCCCACCCGGCGATCAGGCGCGTCGTCGGGCGCCAGTCGGTGAGGCCCGCGGCCGCGGCGGTCAGGACCACGCCGACGGCGATCGAGATGAAGAGCCGAGGCCGCGCGCGCACGATTCGGACCGGGAGCGGCGGGCGCCGGGCCTCTCGACTCACGTGGCGAACATATCATCTTCTTTTCTATGAGCGCGCCTCGGCCGGCGGGGCCCCAGCCCCGCGACGGCCTGCAGCGCGCACCGCCGGTTGCTGGCCTACGCTATGAAGGTCTGGTAGGGTCCGAGTCGTGGAGCCGAGACCCGAGCCGCGCTTCGATTGGTTCATCCCGATCGACGGAGACGGCGCGCACATCGGGACGTGGCGCGCCGAGCGACCGCCGACGTTCGACTACCTGCGCCAGGTGGTCGAGACCGCCGAGCGCGAAGGCTTCTACTCGCTGTTGATTCCGACCCGATTCGCGAACGGGCTCTTCGGCGAGACCGCGCCGCTCGCCGAAACGTGGACGACCGCCACGGCGCTGGCCGCGGTCACGCGGCGCATCCGCTTCCTGGTGGCGATCAGGCCAGGGTTCATCTCGACGGGGCTCTTCGCCCAGATGGCCGCGGCGCTCGACCAGATCAGCGGCGGGCGGCTCGACATCAACGTCGTGCCCGGCGGCATCCAGGGCGACTTCGAGCGCCTGGGCGTCACGATGGACCACGACAAGCGGTACGAGCAGGGCGAAGAGTTCATCGCCGCGCTGCGCGCGCTGTGGGCGAAGCCCGAGCCCGTCGTGTTCGACGGCGGCACGGTGCGGCTCAAGGGCGCGGTCGTGTCGCCCGGGCCGGTCGGCGCCGGCCCTCGCTTCTACGTCGGCGGCGCCTCGCCGCGCGCGCTCGCGTTCGCGGCGCACGGCGCCGAGGTCTACCTGGCCTGGATCCAGCCGCTCGACGAGATCGCCAAGCTCCTGGACCGGGTGCGCGCGGCGTACGCCGCCCGCGGACGGCAGCCGGTGTTCGGGCTGCGCACGCACCTGGTCGTGCGCGCGACCGAGCGCGAGGCGTGGACGGCCGCCGAGGAGCTGATGTCGCAGGTCGACGACCGTGTGGTGGCCCAGCGGCAGGCCGCGTTCGCCGGCACGCCGATGGTCGGGCAGCAGGCTCAGCTACGAGCGGGGCTCGGCGAGCGGGCACCCCGGCTCTGGAACGGTATCTCGCGGGTGCGCGTGAACCTCGGCACGGCGATCGTCGGCGATCCCGGGCAGGTGATCGACGAGCTCGCCGCGTACTGGCGGCTTGGCGTCGACGAGTTCATTCTCTCGGGCTACCCGCACGTGGAGGAGTGTCGCCGCGTGGCCGCGGAGATCCTGCCGGGGCTTCGCGCGGCGATCGAGAAGGAGCGAGCGGCATGATCACCGACGTCGAGTCCTATCTGCGCTTCTTCGACAGCGTGCGGCGGCGGACCGAGC
>DATEMW010000289.1:0-4396 GCA_035275385.1 Candidatus Methylomirabilota bacterium
GCTCGTACGACATGCCCGAGCAGCCACCGCCAACCACGCGGATCCGAAGGCCCCATTCGGGCTTGCCTTCTTCGAGGCGAAGCTCGGAGACTTTCTTCGCGGCCGTTTCGGTCATCGTAACCATGCGATCCTCCCGATCTAGCAGGCTTTTCCGGATTCGAACCGAATCGAAGTCATCGTATCACATATGTCCTTACGTCGGGCGGCTGAGCATGCCGCCCCAGGCGTCAGAGGATGCCCCCCTGCGGCAGGAGCGTCAGCTCCTCGAGTGCGGCGCCCGGCGGAAGCGACGCCATCAGGACGGCGGCCCGCGCGACGTCCGCTGGGCGCAGCATGCGGCTGCGGTCCGGCGAGCCCGGGATCGCGTCCCACAGCGGGGTATCGACCGCCCCGGGGACCAGCACACCCACCCGTATCCCCTCCGAGCGCAGCTCCTCGGCGAGAACCCGGCTGAAGCCGACCACCCCGGCCTTGGTCGCCGTGTAGACCGCGGCGCCGGGGATCGCACGCTGAGCGGCCACCGACGCGACATTGATGATGGTGCCGCGGCGCTGGCGGATCATGATCGGCAGCACGGCGCGACAGGTCACCATCACCGCGCGCAGATTGACGGCCAGCATCCCATCCCAGTCGGCCGGCTTGGTGCCGGACACCGGACCGAACGAGGCGACTCCTGCCGCCGTGACCAGGATGTCGAGGCGGCCGAGCTCGGCGATGGCCTGCTCCACCATCGCTTCGACGGCCGCGTCCTGGGTGACGTCAGTCGGGATGGCGAGGGCGGCCCCGCCGGTCTCGCGGATCTCAGCGGCCGTCGCGGCGAGCTGCTGCCGCGTCCGGGCCGCCAGCACCACCGTGGCGCCCTCACGCGCCAGAGCCATGGCGGTGGCGTGACCGATGCCGCGGCCGGCGCCCGTGACGACCGCGACCTGCCCGAGCAGCGCGCTCAAATCTGGAGCCCCCGGCTCGACTTGATCAGGTCCATGAACTCGGCGCGGGTCTCCGGCCGGTCGCGGAACGAGCCCAGCATGGCCGAGGTGATCGCCTTCGAGTTCTGCTTCTCCACGCCGCGCATCAGCATGCAGAGGTGCACCGCCTCCATCACGACCGCCACGCCGCGGGGCTGCAGGACCTCGTTGATCGTGTTGGCGATCTGCGTCGTCAGCCGCTCCTGAACTTGTAAACGGCGGCTGAACATCTCGACCAGGCGCGGGATCTTCGACAAGCCGACGATCTTCCGGCCGGGCAGATATGCGACGTGGCACTTGCCGATGAACGGCAGCAGATGGTGCTCGCACAGCGAGCTGAAGTCGATGTCTTTCACGATCACCATCTCGTCGTAGTCCTCGACGAACATGGCGCCGTTCAGGATCTCTTTGGCGTCCTGATCGTAGCCCGAGGTCAGATAGCGCAGCGCCTTCTCGACGCGGTCGGGCGTCCGCTCGAGCCCTTCGCGCTCGACGTCCTCGCCGAGCTCACTCAAGATCTTCGTGATCAGTTTCGCGACCGTTCCGTCTTCGCTCATCGAGCTGCCTCGCCTTCGTACTGGAATCGATTCTTGGCCGTCTCCACGACGGTGACGCGCCGGAGCGCTCCCGCCGGGACGGCCGGCGCCAGCAGGCGCCAGAACGCGCGCGCGAGCCCCTCGCCCGTCGTCACGACGCCGGCCAGTGCGGGAACTTCCTCGAGTGTCCGGTGATCGACGTGGTCGAGCACGCGCTCGCGCACGGCGCCGTCGATCAGCCCGAGATCGATCGACATCCCCGTGACCGGGTCGGGTGTTCCGGCAACGGTGACTTCCACGTAATAGTTGTGGCCGTGGGGCCGGAAGCAGGCGCCGTAGAGCGCCTCGTTGGCCTCGTCCGATCGGTTCGGATCGGCCAGCCGATGGCCCGCGCTGAAGTGATAGACGCGGGTCAGCTCAAGCATCGGGCCCTCGATAGTCCACGAACAGGGTCGGATCCTCCCACACGCGAACCTGCCAGAGCCGGTCGGCGCCGAGCTTGGGCGCCAGCAGATCCCACACGGTGATCGCCAGGTTCTCCGTGGTGGGCACGCGGCTGCGGAACAACGGATCGGCGTTCAGATCGGCGTGGTCGAAGCGCTCCACGACGGTCTCACCGACGATGCGCTTGAGCTCGGCCAGGTCGATGACCATGCCGGTCTGCGGGTCGATCGGGCCGCGCACCGTCACGTCGAGCGTGTAGTTGTGTCCGTGCGGCACCGTGAGCCGCCCGAAGAACTGCTCGTTCTCTTCGGGCGACCAGCTGTCGACCCAGTAGCGGTGGCCCGCCGAGAACGTGAACCGCCGGGTGCTTGCCGCATGCATGTGGTCGGTCATGGTAACGCCTCGAGGAACCGGCGCGCCACCGACTCGAGGTCGAACGCCTCGACCCGACGCGCGGCCGCCTCTCCCAGCTCTTCGCGAAGCTTCGTGCTTGTCAACAATGTCTCCAGTGCTGTTGCCAGCTCACCCGGGCTTCGTGGAGTCACGAGGAGACCGGTGCCCCGGTCATCGACGATCTCCGGAACCGCCGCCGCGCGGCACGCGACCACGGGCAACCCGGCCGCCATCGCCTCGGCGAAGACCAGCCCGAACCCTTCCTGGACGGTCGGAAGGCAGAAGCAGTGAGCGCTTACATATTCTACCGCGAGCTTTTGGCGCGTCACCTCGCCGAGCAGGACCACCGAGTCGCCGAGCTCGAGCTCGCGATGCAGGGCATGCAGCCGCGCCGACTCGGGGCCGTCCCCGACGATGCGCACCTGAGCCTCCGGGATTCGCCCGTGCAGGAGCGCGGCGGCCCGCAGCAGGTCGTCCAGACGCTTGCGCGGATACATCCGCGCCACCGACAACACCGTCGGCCGCGCCGCGCGCGCGCCGCCCGCCGCCGTGAAGCGGCGCCGCCAGTCGGCAAGGTCGATCGGCTCCGGAACGACGGCTAGCTTGGCGGGCGGGACGTCGTACACCTCGCGCGCGACCGCGGCCGAGTACCGGCTCGGCACGATCACTCGATCGGCGCGTTTCGTGTTGGATCGTTCCCAGCGCGCCTGCACGGAGAGCAGCGCTCGCACGAGGCCGCGCTCGTTGCGCAGCTCGTCCGCGATGATCCCCTTCAGCATCACGACGAACGGGCCGCGCCGCCGGCGGGCCCACAGAAATCCGTCGAGATCCACGCCGACGGTGACGTCGGCCACGGGCGGCGCCAGCGCGACGCGGGCGTTGTAGAGCCAGCGGTCGAAGGTGTGAAAGCCGGTGCGCGCCGTGAGCGGGCGGACCGTGACGGTGTGACCGAGGCGTTCGAGACCGCGCACGAGCCCGTCGATGGCCACGAACGTGCCGCTGCCTTCGGTCGCCGACAGCGGGGTCGACGTGAGGAGCTCGAAGCGCACGGCCCCGCCGCGCTAGCTCGCAGGCCTCACGGCTAGCGCCCCTGGAATTTTGCCGCGCGCTTCTCGAGGAAGGCGCGTGTCCCCTCCTTGTAGTCGTCGCTCTCGGTCGCTTCGACCGCGAGGTCCCTGAGCTTCTTGCGGCGCTCGTCGGTGAGCCCCGCCAGATAGGACTCGACCGTCGCCTTGGCGCCGCGCACCGAGAGCGGCGCGTTGTCGGCAACCTTGCGCAGGTAGTCGTAGGTGTACCCCTCGAGCTCCGCTGCGGGCACCAGGCGCTGGATGAAGCCCATCGCGAGTGCCTCGCGGTCGTCGATGGTGCGCGCCGAGTAGAGGATGTCCTTGGCGTACGCGGGGCCGACCAGATCGACGAGCTGGCCGACCGAGTCGGCCCCGTAGATGATGGACAGGCGCGCTGCCGGAATGCCGAACTTCGAGCCCTCGGCGGCGAAGCGCATGTCGCAGGCCATCGCGACCGCCATCGCGCCGCCCATGCAAAAACCGAAGATCATCGCCACCGTCGGCTTGGTGCACTCACGGATCGTCGTGTAGGCCGCGCCGGTCTCCGCGTTGTAGCGCCCAGCGCTCGCGGCGTCCTTGCGCTGCTCCTTGAACTCCGAGATATCGGCGCCCGAGGCGAACGCCACGGTACCCGCGCCGCGATAGACGATCGCGCGGACCGAATCGGTCTTGTCGAGCTCCTGGGTCACGCGCGTAAGCTCCATCCACATGGCCAGGCTGATCGCGTTGCGCATCGCCGGCCGGTTGATGACGACCGTCGCGATCGGCCCATCGTGCTGCACCAGAATGTCGGTCATGCCTTCTCACCTCGACGAGGTTTGGTCTGCGTCACCACGAGGGAGAAACAGTACCACTTCCGGCGCGCGCGCCGCGTTCCAGCTATACTCACGGCCATGGGCTCCCCAACCGTCGGCGGCGCCGTGGGACGCGTGGTCGAGGATCGGGTGATTCCGGCCGGCGAGCCGTGGGCGCGGGTGCTGACGCGCGGTCA
>DATEMW010000290.1:0-3964 GCA_035275385.1 Candidatus Methylomirabilota bacterium
TGCCATCGCCCATGAACGAGCCCTTCAGCCTGGCCCCGGCCGTGCCCTCCGTCTCGTGGTTACTGAGGTTCGTCACGGCACCCTCGGTGACGTCGAGAAACACCCGGTAAGGCGGCGACGTCGCCTTGTTGACGTAGCCCAACGTGCTTCGCGTGAGCTGCAGCTCGTTGATCCGGAGCAGGAGACCAGGCGCATTGTTGGCCTCTTTCGCGGTCTCCTTGACCTGCTGACGCGTCTGTTGCTCGGCGCCGGCCGTGGGCGCCGTGTGCAGGTAGTCCACCTGGATGCCGTCGATCGCGGCATGCGCCAGGGTGACCTCTTTGACCTCCTGGCCGTACTCGACGTGGCCGTTGGCCGAGAGCACGCCCTTGTCGACCCAGAGGTTGTAGCGGTTGGTGATCGGCTTGAAGTAGTCGAGCTCGATGCTGGCGAGCTCGACGTCGCCGCGGAACGTCGGGTTTGGCTCCGCCAGGAAGTTGGCGCTTCCCTCGGCGGACACGCGACCCGAGTCGAACACGAGCGCCGAGAACTGCACCGGCGACGGGTACGGCCGCTTCTGCGGATCGGGACGGTTGCGGATACCGGTTGCGACCACGTTGAGCTCGCGGACGCGCAGCGGTTTGAAAGGGCCCTGATCGACGTACGTCACGTCGCCGTGCCGGATCTCGAAGTGGTTGATCTCGAGCGGATAGATCGCCTGCAGCGCGTCTTGCCACCCGCGATCCTTGACCGGCGTGGGGTCGTTCATCTCTTTCCGCGCCTGCGGCAAGTTGACGTAGAGCGTCGGCTTCACGAGCTCGATGTCACCGACGACCTTGCCGGTCAAGATCGCGCGCCAGTGCACGCTGGCGCTCAGATGCTCGAGACGGATGACGGGCGGGTCGGGATATGCGTCCTGGGTGACCACGACGTCTTTCAGATCGAGCGAGAAGCCGATGGGGTGGAAGTTGAGCTTCCCGATGCGAGCGGTGTAGCCCTTGAGCGCGCGGTTCACCTTGGTTTCGGTGTAGCGGCGCAGCGGCTCGTCGATCAGAAACGCGATCGTATACGCGATCAGGAGCAGGACTGCGATCGGGATCGCGATGGCGATCCAGTGTCGTCGAACTCCCTGGAGCCCGGCGCGCGCGATTATTGAGAATCTGGACCGGCTGTACACCTTCGCCTCCCCGTTTTTTCAAGGCGAGTCAGCAAGACGTGTGCCGGTGGCGGTCTTGGAAAAACCGGGTGGTACTGCTCTGTAAGAGTTACAGACTACGCCGGCAGAGACGCGCGGAACGTCGCGTGAAGAACGCATCCAACTCCGCGTGATGCCGAGTGCTTCGCCGTGCTGGAGGCTCGCGCACCGAGTCCGGCACGTCGTTTGCCTTACCACTGGGCGTGTGTATGGTCCGACCCGCGAGACATACGTCGCACTCGGCGCGTCGAGCAGACGAGACGCCCGAGGTGCAGCGTGGCGACACGCCGAAGGGCCAGCGCGACGAGCAAGGCCACGGCGAGTCCCCGGACCACACGGAAGCCGATCGCCCCGAGCGGTCGTAGCTGTCGTCGCAACACCGCTCCAGCGACAACACAGCGCCGCGGACCGTCGCGACACCGGGCGCATAGCATAGGAGAGCTGGAGACGTCGGCTGGCCGGCCGGGGTCTCCAGCTCGCCGTACGCTCGACCAGGAACGACAAAGGGGGCGGTCAACCGTGCAAGCCGTCAAGATCCTCGCGATCGTGCTGATCGTGGTCGGCCTTCTCGGCCTGGCCTATGAGGGCATCACCTACACCAAGCGCGAGAAAGTCCTCGAGGTTGGTCCGATCACGGCCACGAAAGAGACGAAGAAGACGATTCCGCTGCCGCCGATCCTCGGCGGCGCTGCGCTCGTGTGCGGCGTCGTCCTGCTCATCGCCGCGGGGCGCCCGTAGGGCGCGCTTCGGTCCACGCTGCGTTCGATCGTCCGGCGGCGCGCCGCGGCGCGCCGCCGGTAGGCCAAGCTCCTACGCGATTCGACGGTGCGACGTCGACGTCCTGGCGCGAGTCTCCTTCGGTGGGGTCACGCCCATGTTGTGCACGAACACGAGCTCGCCGCCGCACCAGCCGGCCACGCTGAGCGACACCAGCGCGACGATCGAAATCGCGATCGGCACGAAGCCGACCGTCCCTATCGACCGAAGCCAGAAGCTCACGGCGAACAGGACGAGCGCGGCGACGTTGGCGACAAGATGGAAGATCGCGACGCGCTTGGCGGCGCGGTCGGTGATCGTGAGGAAATCGATGAATCCCGGCACGGCGGCGAGGACAGCGCCGACGATGCCGCCGCCAAGGGTGTAAAACGCGACGTCCTTCCAGGCCGTCCCGCCGCCCCCGAAGTAGACGACGAGATCGGCGACCACGGAGAAGACCCAGAGGCCAATCGGAAAGGCCACGAGGATCGGATGGATGGGATGCTTGGCGATGCTGGCTGGTGTCGACATGCGCACTCCTTTCTGTCTGCGGACTCCGCCGCAGACGGAGTGCAAGGAGCTTGCCGACGAAATCAGCCGAGCTGGACCTTGACCTGATGCGTGGCGCCGTCGTCGACCAGCGGCAGCGCGACACGCCCGGCCGCGACCTCCCGGCCGTCGATCTCCACGCGCGATACCCCGCGGGCGACCCCGTGCGGGTTCTCGACGCGCACCTCGTAGCGCGAGCCGTGATAGCGGAACGTGATCGAGAAGCCCGGCCAGCTGCGCGGGATGCACGGATCGATGAACAGTGACGCGCCGCGGAGCCGAAAGCCCAGCAGCCACTCGATGCCCGCGCGATACATCCACCCGGCCGAGCCGGTGTACCAGGTCCAGCCGCCGCGGCCCGCGTGCGGCGCTTCGGCGTAGACGTCGCCGGCGACGACGTACGGCTCGACGCGATAGCGATAGAGCCCGGCGCGGGTGCTCGTGTGGTTGATCGGGTTCATGAGCGCGAACAGCTCGCCGGCCCGGTCGCCGTCGCCGAGAGCGGCGAACGCCATGATCGACCAGATGGCCCCGTGCGTGTACTGGCCGCCGTTCTCGCGCACGCCGGGCGGATAGCCCCTGATGTAGCCCGGATCGCGTGAGCCGCGAACGAACGGCGGCGTGAACAGCAAGACGATCGCCTGCTCGCGGTGCACCAGGTACTCCTCGACCGCATTCATCGCGCGCACCGCGCGATGCGCGTCGGCGGCCCCGGAGAGGACCGCCCACGACTGAGCGATCGAATCGATGCGGCACTCGGCGTTCTCGACCGAGCCGAGCGGCGTGCCGTCGTCGAAGTACGCGCGCCGGTACCAGTCGCCGTCCCAGCCCGCGCTCTCGAGCGCCTTGCCGAGGGCCTGCTGGTGCTCACGCCACGTTTGGGCGCGCGCCGCCTCGCCGCGGGCCTCGGCGATCGGCACCCAGTCGGCGAGCGTCGCGTAGAGGAACCAGCCGAGCCACACGCTTTCGCCGCGGCCTTGCGCGGCGACCCGGTTCATCCCGTCGTTCCAGTCGCCGGTGCCCATCAGCGGCAGCCCGTGCGCGCCGACCTGGAGGCTCCGGTCGAGCGCCCGGGCGCAGTGCTCGAAGAGCGAGGCGCGCTGGGTCGAAACCGCCGGCTCGTAGTAGGCCTCGAGACTGTCGTGAGCCAGCGGCTCGCCTTCGATGAACGGGATCTCTTCGTCCAGGACCGTCGCGTCGCCGGTGACCGCCATGTAGTGCGCGGTGGCGAAGGGCAGCCAGACCCGGTCGTCGGAGATCCGCGTGCGGACGCCGCGGCCCGAGGGCGGATGCCACCAGTGCTGCACGTCGCCTTCGGGGAACTGGCGCGCCGCCGCACGGCAGAGATGCTCGCGCGTCACGTCCCGCGCCGCGACGGTGAGCGCCATCACGTCCTGGAGCTGGTCACGGAATCCGTACGCGCCGCTCGCCTGATAGAAGCCGGCGCGCGCCCAGACCCGGCAGGCGAGGGCCTGGTAGAGGAGC
>DATEMW010000291.1:0-8005 GCA_035275385.1 Candidatus Methylomirabilota bacterium
AAGCCGACGATCGACGGCCGCGTCTCTTCGAGCAGCCGACGGAGCTTGGGGATCACGGTCTTGGGCGTGCCCGCGACGATCATCTGGCTCTTGATCTGATCTTCGAACGACGAGCCGCGCGGGTTGGAGCGGCGGCCGACGGCATATTCCACGAACTGCGTGCGGATCGACGGCGAGAAGTAGCCGGACGGCGTCGACCAGACCGGGTGCGCGAGGCCGGTGAACTCACCCTGCATCCACATGAACTGGCGCGCGTTCTCGAGCGCCTTCTCTTCGGTCTCGGCGATGTGGCAGCGCTGCAGATAGCCGCGGTACTCGGGACCTCCGGCGTAGCCCGCCTCGTTCGCGACCTGATCGTAGAGCTCCCAGATCTTCTTGGTCGCGTCGATCGCGGTGCTGAGCGCGATGTACGGATAGCGCTTCTTGGCGGCCCAGATGATCGTCTCCTTGCTGAGCACGCCCGGGATCCAGACCCGCGGGTGCGGCTTCTGGAGTGGCACCGCCCACGGGTTCACGACGCGGTGCTGATAGTGCGTGCCTTCCCACCGGAACGGGCCGGGCTGGGTCCACGCGCGGACGATCAGCTCATGCGCCTCCTCGAAGCGCTCGCGGTTGTAGGCGGGGTTGACGCCGGTGGCGAGCTGCTCCTGACCGCCGCCGCGCACGAACCCCGAAACCAGGCGCCCGCCCGAGACCATGTCGATCATCGCCAGCTCTTCGGCGAGCCGCACGGGATTGTCGGTGAGCGGAAGCGGGTTGCCGAGCAGGACGATCTTCACGCGCTTGGTCGTGGCCGCCAGGATCGAGGCGAACACGTTGCACTTGGCCTGCATGCAGAACGGCGCGTTGTGATGCTCGTTGAGCATGATCCCGTCGAAGCCCACGTTCTCGGCGAGCCGATAGTGATCCAGGTATTCGTTGTAGAGCCGGCTGCCGGCGGCCGGATCGAAGTGGCGGTTGGAGAACATGAGCGCGGTCGCCCCGAAGTCGCGGCCTTCCGCCTCGGGATACGCGGACATCGGCTGCTCGGTGAAGTACATGAGATGCATCAGGCGTCTCCTTGGCTCACGAAATTGGTCACGAGCTTCGCCAGCTCGCTCGGTTTCTCCATCTCGACGAAGTGCCCGGCGCCCTCGACGATCTCGAGCCGCGCACGCGGCAGGGTCTTGGCGTAACGCTCGCCGCACTCGAGCGGCACGATGCGGTCGTCGCGGCCCCAGACGACCAGGGTCGGTGTGGCGACGCCGCCGAGCAGGTGCGGGAGCGATGCGTTGTACATGTACGGCTTCCACGCGATGCGGAACGACATCTCGCGATTCACGTCCCAGTGCTCGAGCCGGCTCGTCTCGGGGTCGGCGCCGAACAGCCGGTCGAACGCGGCCTGATCGCTGAATCCCATCCGCACGTAGTCGATGTAGGAGACGAGCGCCTGATCGGCGATCACCCCGCGGTCGGGCTTGATGCCCATCGCGCCCACCAGCACGAGCTTGCGGAACGCCCGCGGCGCCTGCGTGGCCATCTCGGCAGCCACCCAGCCGCCGAACCCGAGCCCGACGATCGAGACGGTGTGCGCCGCGCGGGTGATGGGAAGCTCGCTCAAGAGCCACTGGTGCGCGGCCGCGAGATCCCGGACGTTGCGCATCCACTCCGGGCGCTGCGAGCCGTCGTACCCGAGGTGCGACGGCACCAGCACGGTGAAGCGCCGCGCCAGCTCGTCGTAGAACGGCAAGCGCGGGAGAGTCCCGATGTCGTGATGCAGGATCAGCAAGGGAGGCCCATCGCCGGCGCGGGTCAGCTGCATCCCGACTCCGGCGATCGGAATGGTCTCGGTGGTCCAGTCGGGGGTCGACGTGCTCACGGTAGCGAAGCTCCTCTGCCGAACGGGGTCACGGCCCGGCTCAGCGCCTGCTCAGACTACCCGCTTCGCGCGGGGCCTGGCAACGCGCGTTTTGAGGGCTTCGAGCTAGGGCGAGGCCGGCGGTGGCGTCAGCTGTGGATACCGGGCGCCGACGGCGGGAGAGGCTGGGGCCGCGGCGGAGGAGACGCTCGGCCCTTGAGCACGGTGATCGTGATGCCCTGGGCCAGGAGCCACGCTTGCACCGATGCCCAGCGCCGGGGATCGTCGCGCTCCCAGCGCGCGATGGCCTCCGCTTCGATCGCGACCGCCGGCCGGGAGCGCCATAGAGCGGTGACGACGAGCCTCTTGAGGTCGGTTGGACTGCTCTCGAGATCCCGGAGCAGGCTCTCGGTCAGGGCATCCATACCACGCGAAGCCTAGCCTACCGGTCGTGTCAATGGCTCGCGCTCAGGTGTTTTACGGAAATGTGACATTTAGTCAGCGACGCCGCCAGGGGCCGGTGATCAGCCGGGCGCCGCGATGCCAGGACACGTACGCCCACGCCCACTCGAACAGCACGAGGAGGCGACTGCGAAAGCCGATCAGGAACGTGATGTGCACCAGAAGCCACGCGAGCCACGCGATCAGCCCCGACAGACGGAGGCCCCGGATGTCCGCGACGGCCGCCGCGCGCCCGATCGTCGCCATGATCCCGCGATCGTGATAGCGAAACGGACGGGTCGGCCGTCCGCTCAGCCGGCGGAGCACGTTGTCAGCCGCGCGGGTACCCTGCTGCATGGCGACGGGGGCCAATCCGGGCAAGGCTGTGCCGCTCGCATCGCGAAGGACGCTCATGTCGCCGATGGCGAACGCCTCGGGATGCCCGGGGATCGAGAGGTCCGGCTCGACCGATACACGGCCCGAGCGATCGAGCGCCACGCCGAGCGTGCGGTTGAGCGGCGATGCGGCGACCCCGGCGGCCCAGAGCACCGTGCGGGTGCGGATCTGCTCGCCGCCGAGCCACACCGCGTCGGCGGTGACGCGCGTGACGACGGAGCGCGTGCGCACCTCGACGCCGATGCGCTCGAGCGACTCCTGCGCGCGGCGGCTCAGCGATTCGGGAAACGCCGCGAGGACGCGCGGGCCGCCCTCGAGCAGGAGGACGCGCGCCGCCGTGGGGTCGATCGACCGGAAGTCGCGGGCGATGGTGCGCCTGGCGATCTCGGCGAGCGCGCCGGCAAGCTCTACGCCCGTCGGACCGCCGCCGACGACCACGAACGTGAGCAGCGCTTCCCGCTCGGCCGCGTCGTGCTCGCGCTCGGCCAGCTCGTAGGCCAGCAGCACCCGCCGGCGGATCTCGAGCGCGTCCTCGAGACTCTTCAGGCCCGGCGCGTACTGTTCCCAGTCCTCGTGACCGAAGTACGAGTGGCTGGCGCCGACCGCGAGGATCACGGCGTCATAGCGGATCTCGCCCCGGTCGAGCACGAGACATCGGTCGGCGAGATCGACGCGGTCGACCTGGGCCAGGAGGACCGTGATGTTCTTGGCACGGCGCAGGACCGACCGCAGCGGGGCGGCGATGTCCGATGCGTTCAGCGCCGCGGTCGCGACCTGGTACAAGAGTGGCTGAAACAGGTGGTGGTTGCGCCGGTCCAGCAAGGTGACGCGCACGGGCGTGCCCGCGAGCGCGCGCGCGGCGTAAAGCCCGCCGAAGCCGCCGCCGACCACGACCACGTGCGGAAGATCGTTCACGACGGGAGCAGCCCGAGCGCGGAGGCTCGGGCTGCCTCGCTACACACCGAGCTACCCCTTCGTGTTCTGCTTGACGAACGCTTGCACGCGGCGCCAGGCGTCGGCGGACGCGTCGGCGAACTCGCTCTGCTTTCTGTCGAAGAAGCTGTGCGGCGCCCCGGGATAGACGGTCGAGTCGTGCTTGACGTTGGCCTTGCGGCAGGCCGCGTCGAACTCGTCGACGGCGCTCTGCGGAATGCCCTGGTCGGCGCCACCGAAGAGCGACAGCACGCCGCACTTGTAGCGCGAGACCGCGTCGATCGGCTTGGGCCGATCGGGCCACCGGCTCAGACCGAGCGGCCAGCCGTAGAACCCGATCACGCCCGAATAGCCCAGACCGCTCGCCGCCTGAAGGTACGAGAGGGCGCCGCCGAAGCAGAAGCCCACCGAAAAGATCGAGCGCACCTCGCCCCCGTCCTTGCTGCGCAGGTACGCGACGGCGGCCGCGATGTCGGCCTGGAGCAGGTCGGGCTTGGTCTGCGGCACCTGCGACATGAAGTCGAAGCTTTCCCCGCGATCGTCGGACGGGGCCGTCCGCGCGAAGAAGTCGATCGCGATCGCGTCCACGCCGACCTCGGCGAAGCGATCCGCGAGCTCCTTGTAGTACGGATGCAGCCCGCGCACGTCCGGGATGACGACCATCCCGGCGCCGCTCGGTTTGGTCGCGCGGGCCGCGTGGGCCATGAAGCGCGTGCCGTCCGACGAGGTGAGCCGCAGGTCACGTACGCCGGCGGACCCGCCGGCGATCGGTCGAATGGGAGGACGAGAATCGTTGTCGACGCACATGGAAGCCTCCTGTGTGGGCACCGGCGCGCCCCGATTGCCTTGACTCTAACACCGGGCGCGATATAGTCGCGCCAGCCGCGGGCGCGCCCGCGGCACATCGTCACGCAGGGAGGACGCGATGAAGGACGGCCTGCGGTTCGTCGACTGCGACATGCACATCATGGAGCCGGTGGACCTCTTCGAGCGCTATCTGGACGCGCGGTTCAAGGAGCGCGTCATGCTCCAGGTCGGCGCCGACGGCCGGCCGCGCCGCGGCACGATCGTGATCGACGGTCTGCCCACGACGCAGGACGCCGAGATGCAGCAATACCGCAAGCGGAGTCGGCCGGGATCGACACACAGCACCCAGCCGCTGTCGGGCTCGCGTCTGGCCGACACGGGGCGGCTCGATTTCGCGATCGACAGGAAGTACAACGCCGAGGCCCAGGCGATGGGCATGCAGATGGAAGGCGTCGACATCGCGGTGCTCTATCCGACGACCGGGCTCTCGCTGATCGCGCGCAACAACCTCGACCCGCAGCTCTCGCTGGGGCTCTGCCAGGCGTACAACAACTGGATCCACGAGTTCTGTCAGTACAGCCCCGAGCGGCTCAAGTTCGTCGCGATGCTGCCGGTGCACGACGTGCACCTGGCCTCTCGGGAGCTCGTGCGCTGCGTGCGCGAGCTCGGCGCGGTCGGCTCGTTCATCCGGCCCAACCTCGTCAATGGCCACTTCTGGCACTCGAACTACTGGGATCCGCTCTACAGCCTCCACGAGGAGCTCGACGTGACGTGGGGCTTCCACGAGGGCACCGGCGCCTGGTACTCGTACTTCAACGAGCTCTACGGCGAGAACCGGTTCTACCGCCACGTGGCCAGCCACTGGATCGAGATGCAGCAGGCGCTGATCGCGATGATCATCGGCGGCGTGTTCGAGTTCCATCCCAAGCTCCGCGTCGGATTCCTCGAGGCGCAGAACTCCTGGGTGCCCGGGCTCCTGTCCCGGATCGAGTGGGACTATCCGCAATACCGCGACTCGCACGCGCCGTACCTGTCGATGACGCCGCGGGAGTATTTCCGCCGGAACTGCTGGGCGGCCGTCGAGGGCAGCGAGCCGGAGATCGAAGCCACCGCCGGCCTCATCGGCGCCGATCGCATGTGCATCTCGACCGACTATCCGCACTTCGACTCCAATTTCCCGCACGTGTCGACGAATCTCATGAAGAACGTGCCGCGCGAGGTCGCGGCGCAGATCTTCATGGGCGGCGCGCATCTCTACGCGTTCACCGAGCGCCACTTCCAGGAGGCCGCGCGGGCGGCCGAGAAGCAGTTCGGGGCAGGCGCCTCGGCCCGCTGACCGTTCGCGAGGCGGGTGCGCTGCGGCGGCGATCGCGCGGCGCGCCCGCCCTCGGCCTTGTAGGCTTGCCGATATGGTCTGGGCCCGCCACGATGATGCTCGTCGTGGCGAAGGGACGTCCGGGCACGGCCTAGGCCAGCAGACCCGCGAGAATACCGGTCAGGAAGACGCCGTCGAAAGTGCCGGCGCCGCCGATCGACACGACCGGCGCGCCCAGCCGCGCGACCTGCCCCAGATTCATGATGTCGGCGCCGATCAAGGTGCCCATCGAGCCCGCCACGTACGCGACCGGCGGCGCGCGGCGAAAGGCCAGGAGCAACGCCACCCCGGCCGCGACGACCGGCGGCACGAGCATCGGCACCGCGATCCCCGCGCCGGGCACCACTCGCGCCAGCGCGTGCACCACCGCGGCGACGATCGTGGTGCCGATCAGCATTCGCACGACCATCCGCGTCCGGATCAAGAGGTACAACGAGACGAGGATCGGGATCAGCGCGCCGCCGACGTTCAGCGCGACCAGCGTCGCGGCGGCTCCGCGCACCCGCCCGTCAGGAGCGACGGCGAAGAGCGGGATGTCGACGGCGCTGCCGAGGAGCGACAGCACCATCACCACGAACGCGTACCGAGGATGGACCCCGACCTTGCGGTAGGCATACGTGAGCACGCGCGCCTCGACCAGCAGGATCAGCAGCGCGAGCAGGAGCAGGAGGAGCAGCAGCGGCAGAGACACGGCAGGGGAGTGGATCACGATCGCGTCCGATTACATTCCGCTTCCACCACCCGAACAGGTCCAGTCGTACGAGATGACGTGGACCCGATAGCTCGCCGCCTCGGGCACCGAGGCGCTGAAGAACGCCCGAGACTCCATGGGCACGTCGCCGTTGACCCACAGGCCCGAGCTGCCGACGACGCGGCCGTCGGCGTCGACGCGCTGGATTTCGAGGCGTACCCGCTGCGCCCCCTGCCGACCGCGGTTGTAGACGTAGCCCTCCACCGCCGGCCCCTTACGATTGCGCGTGACGTCGAACTCGACGTGGAAGTAGCGGTCGGTCGTCTCCGGGACGTAGAGCGTCTGCGCGGGGGCGGGAACGGCGCTCGCGAGTGCCACGGCCAGAGCCAGACCGCTGAGCGTGTGACGCACTCGCGTCATCACAGGCTGAGCCCGGTGACCGGCGGCAGACCCTTGGCCGCGAGCTCCCAGTGGCCGCCGCCGTCGAGCGAGCGGAACACGCGCCCGTCCTCGGTGCCGCACACGACGTCGCGCCCGGCGGCCACGAGGCAGCCCGTGTCGACGTTGTCGCCGAACCAGGCCGGCAAGCCCTCCGTGCAGCGCTCGAACGGGCCATCGTCGTCGAGCCGGCGGCGGTAGATCGCGGCGCGACGGCCGCCCGGTCCGGTTGACGCCGACACGAGCACCGAGTCGTCGCTCACCGCGACCGCACGCAGATAGTGCGCGTGCATGCCGTCGGCGACGAAGCGCCAGGAGTCGCCACCGTCGCGACTCAAGCCGAACCCGTCGGCCGCGGCGGCCAGCACGACGTCGGGACGCAGCGGGTGCGCGAGGATCTGGTGCACGTCCACCTCGATGTCGACCGTCGGCGCCCACGTGCGCCCGCCGTCGCGCGAGCGCGCGACGCCGCCGACGTGGACGTTGACGTGTACGGCGCCGTCGCGCGCGACCGCGATCGATCGCACGTCGGCCGGGTCACCCCACGGCGTGTACCACGCGGTGCGCCCGTCCGTCGACTCGAACGACTCGACGCGCACGAGGCGATCGCCGCCGAGGCGCAGCAGGTGCGCTTCCTCGGTGCCGATCAGAAGGCCGCTCGGCGTCGGCGCCAGACACGTCGCCTCGGGTCCGTCGATTGCGGCACGCTCGCGCCACCCCGACTCGACGCCTTCCCAGAGCGCGCGACCGTCGACGAGCGCCCACACGCGGACGCCGTCGAGCGCAAGCGCCGTGAGGGATTTGCCTGTCAGCGGCTCTACGGGGATCACCTGGTCGCGCTCGAGCGTCCAGAGCCCCTCGCGCGTGGCGATTCGGACTGCCGTACTCATGCTCGGAATGATACTCGCTCGCGCTTCGAGATGCGAGGTGCGCGAGTGGGGTCTAGACTCGAAAGTATCAGCGCGAAACCAACACCTGACCCTTGAAGGAGGTCATGGAATGTTTTCACAGAAGCTGATCTCTGGTGTGCTCGGTCTGTCGCTCCTGAGTCTCACGGCCACCGCCTGCGGCACCGCGACCGGCGCCG
>DATEMW010000292.1:0-4297 GCA_035275385.1 Candidatus Methylomirabilota bacterium
CTCGAAATTCTTCTGGATGTAGGTGCCCAGCGCCGGCACCTGCTCGCCGATCGACGCCGTCGCCGCCAGGCCGATCGCACGGTGCGCAGCGCGCAGCGCCGGCGTGAGCCTCACCGGGCCGCCGAACTCGAGGAAGTCGCGTAGGGTGTAGGAGGGGCCGTCGGCGGCCGGACGCTCCGTGAGCGAGCCGATCGCCACGCTCGGCATCCGGGTCTCGACCAGCGAGCGCGCCGACACCGCGATCCGGTCGTGAAACTTCGTGATCGTGAAGTGGTGGGTGAGGTTGTCGTTCCAGTCACGGTAGCGATGCACACTAGTCGGGGGACCTACGGCGAGCTCGAACGATGCGACCGACTGCTGGGGCGTCGTCTTGGGCTGCACGCGGAGCTCGAGGAACGACTCGCTGATGAACGTGTCGTACTCGAACTCGAAGCGATGCTCGACTTGCAGATGCATCAGGTCACGAAGTACTGGGTCGCGATCGCGTCGTGAGTCTTCGCGAGCTCGCCGACCACGCGGTCGAGCAGGCCGACGAAGTCGCCCCGGCGCATCTGGGCCTCGTCGTCGTAGCGCAGGTCGGCGTGCAGGCGCCCGATGATCCGCGCTGGCGAGGTGAGCTCGGCCGTCCCGGAGATCGCCGCCAGGTACTCGCGCACGACCGAGGCGCCGTAACCCAGCGACCGCGGCGAGTCGGCGTCGAAGAGCAGGAAGCCGATCACGAGATTGGGCTCGAGCCGGGCGCCGTAGACCCGCCGGTAGTTCTCGAGCGACGACAGCCCGCGCAGGAGCGTCCGCCATTGCGTGTAGTAGAGCGGCGCGTCGCCGCGCGCCTCCGCGGCCAGCAGCGCCGGGAGCTTGGCGCGAAGCACGAGCGCCGAGCGGTAGCTGCGCTCGAGCGACTCGCCGAGCTTGAGGAACCGCCAGCCCTCGTCGTGAGTCGAGGTGTGCTCGATCGCCCCGACGACCGTGAAGATGCCCTTGTGCACGGCGCCCAGCGCGTCGCGAAAGGCCGGAAGGTCCGGCATGCCCTTCTTCTCATAGGCCTCGACGGCGCGAAACACGTCGTTCAGCGCCAGGAACACCTCGAGCGTCAGCGCCTCGCGGACCGATCGCGCGTTCTCGCGCGCCTTGCGGATCGAGAAGTTGATCGAGTAGGCGTTGGCCTGGTCGGTGAAGAACGCGTAGAGGTAGGGCACCGAGAGCGGCGCGAACGGCGTGATCTCGCGCGTGAGCTGCGCCGAGGGAAAGATCTCGAGCATGTCCTTCCACGCGGTCTGGGCCAGGTCCTCGGCGAGCCCCTGCGTTTCGGTCGAGAAGTCTTCGGTGACCAGGAGGAGCCGCGTGATGTTCTCGGCGCGCTCGAGATAGCGGCCCATCCAGTAGAGCGAGTCGGCGACCCGGGAGAGCATCAGGCGTTCTTTTCGGCGAGCACCCAGGTGTCCTTGCTGCCGCCTCCCTGGGAGGAGTTGACCACGTACGATCCCGGCCTCAGCGCGACGCGGGTCAGGCCGCCCGGCAGCACACGGACCGAATCGCCGTAGAGGATGAACGGCCGGAGATCGATCCGGCGCGCCTCGAACTTGCCGCCGGTGTAGGTCGGGTGCGACGAGAGCTCGACGAGCGGCTGCGCGATGTAGTTGCCGGGGTTCTTCTTGACCTGCCCGAGATAGGCGTCGATTTCCTTCTTCGCCGCGAACGGCCCCATCAGCATGCCGTAACCGCCGGAGTCGCCGGTGGTCTTGATCACGAGCTCGCGCGCGTGGTCCTGGATGTAGGCGAGGTCCGGCGCGTTGGCGCCGAGATACGTCGGTACCTGGGCCAGGAGCGCGTCCTCGCCGAGGTAGTAGCGGATCAGCGCCGGCATGAACGCGTAGACCGACTTGTCGTCGGCGACGCCGGCGCCGGGGGCGTTGGCGAGTGCGACGTTGCCCTCGCGATAGACGTTCATGAGGCCCGGCACGCCCAGCAGGCTGTCGCGGCGGAACGTCAGCGGGTCGATGAAGTCGTCGTCGACCCGACGGTAGATCACGTCGACCTTCTGTTTACCCTGCGTCGTGCGCATGAAGACGTAGTTGTCCTCGACGATCAGGTCGCGGCCCTCGACCAGGGTCACGCCCATCTCGCGGGCCAGGAACGAGTGCTCGAAGTAGGCCGAGTTCGCCATGCCGGGCGTCAAGATCACCACGACCGGCTTCTCGCTGAACCGCGGCGCCGAGTGCAGCAGGGTGTCGAGCAAGAGGGTCGGGTAGTCCTTGATCGGCCGGACCGGGTAGTACTTGAAGAATTCCGGGAACACGCGGTTCAACGTGTTGCGGTTCTCGAGCACGTAGGAGACGCCGGAGGGACAGCGGCAGTTGTCCTCGAGCACCAGATAGTCGCCGGCGCCGTTTCTGATGATGTCGGTGCCGACCACGTGCGTGAAGATCTGGCGCGGCGGGATCACGTTCAGGAGCTCGCGCTTGTACTCCTTGCGCGAGAGCACGATCTCCGGCGGAATGACGCGGTCCTTGAGGCACGTCTGCCCCTGGTAGACGTCGAGGATGAAAAGGTTCAGCGCCGTGACGCGCTGGACCAGTCCCGCCTGCAGCCGCTCCCACTCGCGCGCCGGAATCACGCGCGGCACGAAATCGAACGGGAAGATGCGCTCGGTGCCCTCTTTCTCGCCGTAGACGGTGAACGTGATGCCCTGGTCCATGAGCGACAGCTTCTGCAGCCGCTCGCGCCGCTCGATCTCACCCTGCGTGAACGATTCCAGAATCGAGACGAGGGGCCGGTAGTGCTGCCGGGCGGTCCCGTTCTTGTCGAAGGCTTCGTCGAATGCCTTCTTTTCAGGCACCCATTTCACGCGGCAAGAATAGCATTCCGGCCATGGCGGAGACGCGCCGGGTGATCCGGGGTTGGCGCTGAAACGTAGTCATGGTAGTGAAGGTCGATGGCGACGATCGGCGCGGATCTCGTCAGGCAGATGGCTGCCGGTGACCGGGACGCCTTCTCTGTCTTCTACGACCGCTACGCGCCCGTGGTGTTTCCGTTGATCCTGCGCATCGTCCGCGAGCGGGCCGACGCGAGCGACGTCCTCCAGGAGGTCTTCTGGGAGGCCTGGCGGGACGCTCCGGGCTACGACGCCTCCCGGGGCACCCCCGAGGCCTGGATGGTCATGCGCGCGCGCACCCGGGCCATCGACCGCATCCGGTCGACGCGCCGGCGAAGCGAGACGTTCGTGGCCCCGCTCGACGAGAACCTTGCCGCGGCGCCGCGCGACTCGGCGCCGGACGCCGCCGAGCGCGCGTCGAACCGCGGGACCATCATGACGGCGCTCGATCGGCTGCCCGAGGCGCAGCGCGAGGTCATCGAGCTCGCGTACTATGCGGGCCTCACGCAGACGGAGATCGCCGAGCGGATCAAGCAGCCGCTGGGCACCGTGAAGACGCGGATCCGTCTCGGCCTCGAGCGTCTGCGCGAGATGGTGAAGACGCCCTCATGAGCCACATGAGCCACGAGCCGTACGAGACACTCGCCGCGACGTACGCGATCGGCGCGCTGGACGGCCAGGATCTGGTCGACTTCGAGCGCCACCTGGCCGACGGCTGCGACGTCTGCCAGGCTGCCCTTCGCGAATCGGCGGAGACCCTGGCGACCCTGGCGCGCTCGCGGCCGCCGATGATCCCGCCGCCGGCCGTGAAGGAAGATCTCTTGCGCCGCATCGCCGCCGCGCCCGCGGCGCCTCGCGGCAGGCGGCCGCGTCCGCTCGTGTGGGCGGTGGGAACGGTCGCGGCGGTGATCGCGGGCGCGGCGTTCACGGGCGCGTTCGTCGCGAGCCGCTACGAAGCCCAGCTAGGCGTGATGGCGCGCGAGTCGGCGGCGCTGCGCGCCAGAGTCGAGCGCGAGGAGGCCGCGCTGCGCGAGCAGCTCGCGGTCTACCGGAGCGCGGCCGACCTGCTCCGCGATCCCCAGGCGCAGGTCGTCACCTTGCGCGGTCTTGGCCCGAGCCCCGAGGCGACCGCCCGGGTCATCTGGCATCCCGCCAACGGCGGCTATCTGTTCGTCGCCAATCTGCCGTCGGCCCCGGCAGGCAAGGCGTACGAGCTGTGGACGATCGGCGACGCGGCCCCGCAGCCCGCCGGCCTCTTCCAGGTCGATGCGTCGGGGCGCGCGGCCCATCGCATCGCGCCGGTGGAGGGCGGCAAGCCGGTGAAGGTGTTCGCGGTGACGCTCGAAGTCGAGGGCGGCGTGCCCAAGCCGGAAGGCCCGATGGTGCTCGCCTCGGCTAAGTAGCGCGGCGGCGCGCGGCGTGCAG
>DATEMW010000293.1:0-22383 GCA_035275385.1 Candidatus Methylomirabilota bacterium
CAGGGCCGGATTGGCCTTGCCCCGCGTGGCCTTCATGACCTGACCGACCAGCGCCCCTTTGGCTTCTTTCTTACCGCGGCGATAGTCCTCGATCGCCTTGGGGTTGGCGGCCATCACCGATTCGATCACCTGGCCGAGGGCCCCCTCGTCGGCGACCTGGGTGAGCCCGTCGCGCTCGACGATGGTGCGGGCGTCGTCGCCCGTGTCGAACATCTTCTGGAACACGTCCTTGGCGATCTTGCCGCTGATCGTCGCGTTCTCGATGAGCCGGAGCAGGCCGACCAGGCGAGCCGGCGGGATCGGCGAGGCGGCGATCGCGCGCTCGTCGTCGCCCGGAAGCACGCGGAGCAGCTCCGACATGATCCAGTTGGAGAGGATCTTCGGCCGCTCGGCACCGGCACCCGACGCGGGCGACCACTCGCGCAGCGCGGCCTCGTAATAGTCGACCAGCGCCCGCGACTGGGTCAGCACCTCGGCGTCGTAGGGAGGCAGTCCGTATTGCGCGACCGCGCGGCGCCGCCACGCTCGCGGCAGCTCCGGCAACGAGGCTTTGATCTCCTCGACCCACCGCCGGTCGATCTGGAGCGGCACCAAATCGGGCTCGGGGAAGTAACGATAGTCGTGCGCGAACTCCTTCGAGCGCATCGAGCGCGTGTAGCCGCGGTCGGCGTCCCAGAGCCGCGTCTCCTGCACGATGCGCTCGCCGGCGTCCAGCGCCTGCGCCTGGCGGCGCTCCTCGAACTCGAGCGCGTGCTGGACGTTGCGGAACGAGTTCAGGTTCTTGATCTCGACCTTGGTCCCGAGCGTCGTGCTGCCGCGGGGCCGGATCGAGATGTTCGCGTCGCACCGCAGCGAGCCCTCTTCCATGTTGCCGTCGCAGACACCGAGGAAGATCAGCACCGCGCGGAAGGCCCTGAGGTACGCGGCGGCCTCTTCCGGTGACCGGAGCTCCGGACGCGACACGGTCTCCATGAGCGGCACGCCCGAGCGGTTGAAATCGACCAGGCTCGCCTGCGCGGTCTCGAGCGTGCCCTCGTGGAGGAGCTTGCCCACGTCTTCCTCGAGGTGCAGACGCTGGATCCCGATCGTGCGCGTGCCGCCCTCGGCCTCGATCTCGAGCGCCCCGTTCTCGGCCAGCGGCTCCTCGTACTGGCTGATCTGGTAGTTCTTCGGCATGTCCGGGTAGTAGTAGTGCTTGCGCGCGAAGCGGCAGGCGTCATTGACGCGACAGCCGAACGCCAGCGCCGTGCGGATGCCGAACTCGACGGCGCGGCGGTTCACGACCGGCAGCGAGCCCGGCATGCCGAGACACACGGGGCACGTCTGGGTGTTGGGCCGTGCGCCGAACGTGGTCGGGCATCCGCAGAACATCTTCGACCGGGTCAGCAGCTGGGCGTGGACCTCCAGGCCGATGACGGTCTCGTATTTCGTTGTAGCGGGGTTCATGAGCCCGGCTTGCTCCGAGGGTGGCCTGAAAGAGGCGCGAGTGGCTCCGACACGCCCGACCTCGGACCATAGCCTCCGTGTCCCGGCTTTGTCATGTGAGCTCCGGGCGTCGCGAGCGCCACGAGGTCGCCTGCTCGTAGGCGTACGCGGCGCGCAGCACGCGGGCCTCGTCGAGCGGGCGGCCGAGCAGCTGCAGGCCGATCGGCAGCCCCGCGGCGCTGAAGCCGCACGGCACCGACAGGCCCGGAATCCCCGAGAGGTTGCCGGGAATCGTGAACACGTCGTTGAGGTACATCGACAGCGGGTCTTGCTTCTCGCCGTGCTTGAACGGGACGTTCGGCGTCGTCGGGGCGACGATCAGGTCGACCTTCGCGAACGCCGCCGCGAACTCGCGCCGGACGAGCGTGCGCACGCTCTGCGCCTTGCCGTAGTAGGCGTCGTAATACCCGGCCGAGAGCACGTAGGTCCCGAGCATGATCCGCCGCTTGACCTCGGCGCCGAATCCGGCCGAGCGTGTGCGGCTCTCCATGTCGATCAGATCACGCCCCGCGACGCGCAGGCCGTACTTCACCCCGTCGTAGCGCGCGAGGTTCGACGACGCCTCGGCGGGAAGGATCACGTAGTACGCCGCGAGCGCATGCGGCGTGGTCGGCAGGGACACGCGCTCGATCTTGGCGCCGAGCCCCTTCAGCACCTCGATCCCCTGCCGGACGGCGCGCTCGACGTCCAGGTCCATCCCGTCGGGGAAGTATTCGTCCGGCAGCCCGAGCGTGAGACCGGCGACCCCCTTCGTGAGCTCGGCGGCGTAGTCGGGCACGGGCGCCTCGATCGAGGTGGCGTCACGCGGGTCGTGGCCGGCCACCGCGCCGAGCAGGAGCGCCGCGTCCGTGACGTCCTGCGCGAACGGGCCGATCTGATCGAGCGAGGACGCGAGCGCCACCAGTCCGTAGCGCGACACGCGGCCGTAGGTCGGCTTCATGCCGACGACGCCGCAAAAGGCCGCCGGCTGCCGGATCGAGCCGCCGGTGTCGCTGCCGTAGGCGCCCGCCGCCAGCCCGCCGGCCACCGCGGCTGCCGAGCCGCCCGACGAGCCACCGGGCACACGGGTCAGGTCCCACGGATTGCGCGTCGGATGATAGGCCGAGTGCTCGGTGGACGAGCCCATCGCGAACTCGTCCAGGTTCGTCTTGCCCAGGATCACCGCGCCGGCCGCCCGCAGCCGTTCGACGGTGGTCGCGTCGAAGGGCGGCACGAAGCGCTCGAGCATCTTCGAGCCGCACGTGGTGCGCACGCCGGCCGTGCACAGGACGTCCTTGACCGCGATCGGCGCGCCGTCGAGCGGACCGCGCGGCGAGCCGGCGCGCCAGCGGAGCTCCGACTCGCGCGCCGCGGCCAGCGCCTGATCGTGCACCACCGTGAGATAGGCGCCGACCTTGCCGTCGAGCTTGCCGATGCGCGCGAGATAATCCTCGGCCACGGCCGTCGGCGTCAGGTCGCCGCGCCGGTAGGCATCGGTCAGCTCGTGGATGGGCCGGTACATCACTCCTCGATGATCCGCGGCACGCGGAACAGCTCGCCGCTCGGGTCCGGCGCGTTGGCGAGCGCATCGGCCTGCGACAGGCACGGGCCCTCCGTGTCGTCGCGCATGACGTTGACGACGTCCACCGCGTGCGACGTCGGCTCGACGCCCTCGGTCGGCACCGCGCGCAACGTGTCCAGGTGCGCCAGGATCGAGTTGAGCTGCTCGCGCATCCGCTCGAGCTCCGCGTCGGACAGGGCCAGACGCGTCAGCCGCGCCACGTGCTCGACGTCCTTGCGCTCGATCATCGCCTCACATCTCCTCGAGATGAGCGTACTGCACCGAGAGCCGCTTGCGGCCGACGCTCGCGAAGCCGACCGTCACGACGTAGTCCGACCCGTCGCGCTCGATCCCGACCACGAGCCCCTCGCCGAAGCGCGCGTGGCGCACGCGGGCGCCGACGCGGAACGGCAGGTCCTCGCCGACGGTCTCCACGGCCGCCGCGTAGGCCGCCGCGTCCTGGGCCCAGCCGGGCGGCGCTTCGCGCCGCGTGTTCAGCGACACGAGCTGGCTCTCCGGCATCTCACGCAGGAAGCGCGAGGGCTCGCCGACCCCGTAGCCGTGGATCCGCCGATGGAGCGCGTACGAAAGATACAGCCGCTCGCGGGCGCGCGTGACACCGACGTAGCAGAGCCGGCGCTCCTCCTCGATCTCCTCCTCGTCGTTCATCGAACGGGCATGCGGAAAGACGCCCTCCTCGAGCCCCGTCAGGAACACGACCTGGAACTCGAGCCCCTTGGCCGAGTGGAGGGTCATCAACGTCACCCGCGCGCCTTCGTCCTTCACCTCGTCGATGTCGGCCATCAGCGCGATCCCGTCGAGGAATCCCTCCAGGGTCGGCGTCGCGTCGGTGCGGATGTAGTCTTCGGCGGCCGCGATCAGCTCCTCGAGGTTCTCGAGACGCGCCTCGGCTTCGGGCGAGCGCTCCACGCGCAGCGCCTCACGATAGCCGGTGGCGTCGAGCAGCTGGTCGATGAACGCCGGCGGCTCCATCTGGCTCCGCCGGTCGGCCAGGCCGCGAATCAACGCCGAGAACTCCTCGAGCGATCGCCGCGCCTTGCCGGTGATCGCGGCGGGCGGCTCGGCGGCGACCGCGAGCAGGCCGCGGCCCGCGCGCGCCTCCTCGAGCCGCGCCAGGGTCGCCGGCCCGATGCCGCGCGTCGGCGTCTGGATCGCGCGGCGGAAGGCGACGTCGTCCATCTGATTGACCGCGAGGCGCACGTAGGCCAGCGTGTCCTTGATCTCCTTGCGCTCGTAGAAGCGCACGCCGCCGACGATCCCGTACGGGATGCGGGCGCGGCGCAGCGCGTCCTCCATCACGCGCGACTGCGCGTTGGTACGGTAGAAGACGGCGACGCCGTTCCACGGCACGCCCTCGCCCCGGACGCCGAGGATCGTCTGCGCGACGAAGTTCGCCTCCTCGTGCTCGTCCCAGCCTCGATAAACCTTGGGCGGATCGCCCTCGGGGTTCTCGGTCCAGAGCGTCTTTTCCTTGCGCTGGCGGTTGTTGTCGATCACCGCGGAGGCCAGCGCCAGGATGCGGCGGGTCGAGCGATAGTTTTGCTCGAGCTTCACGACACGCGTGCCCGGATAGTCCTTCTCGAAATCCAGGATATTGGCGATGTCGGCGCCCCGCCAGCGGTAGACCGACTGGTCGGGATCGCCCACGACGCAGATGTTGCGATGATCGCCGGTCAGGAGCCGGATGATCCGGTACTGCGCGCGGTTGGTGTCCTGGTACTCGTCCACCAGCACGTAGCGCCAGAGGCCGCGATACCAGCCGACCGCCTCGGGCACGTCCTGGAAGAGCTGCACGGTCTTGAGCAAGAGATCGTCGAAGTCGACGGCGCCGACCGCGCGCATGCGGTCTTCGTACTTCGCGTAGACGTGCGTGATCTTCGCTTCCCACGGCCCGCGCGCCGCGTGCCGGGCGCTATCGACGCCCATCATGTGGTTCTTCCAGTAGCTGATGCGCTGGGTGACCGAGCCGGGGGTCGTGGCGCGGTCGCCGAGCTCCAGCTCCTTCATGCACTCCTTGACCAGGCTCTCGCGATCGTCCTCGTCGTAGATCAGGAAGTGCGGCGGAAGCCCGATGTGCTTGCCGTGCTGGCGCAGGATCCGGACGCACGCCGAGTGGAACGTCGCGATCAGCGGCGCCTTGAGCCCGACCGGCAGCAGGAGCGACTCGACCCGCCGGGCCATCTCGCCGGCCGCCTTGTTCGTGAACGTGACGGCCAGGAGGTTGCGCGGATTGACGCCGAGCTCGCCGGTGAGCCAGGCGATCCGGTAGGCGATCACGCGCGTCTTGCCGCTGCCGGCGCCGGCCAGGACGAGCAGCGGTCCGTCGCCCGCGGTGACGGCCTCGCGCTGCGGGGGGTTGAGATCCTCGAGGAGATGCTTCAGCTCGGCAGGCACCGGTCGATTGTACAGAGTGAACCGAGCCTCGCCAATACGAAGCCCGCCGAGGCTGGCGCCGACCGCGCGAGCGGTCTACTCGACCGTGACGCTCTTCGCCAGGTTCCGCGGCTGATCCACGTCGCAGCCCAGCCGCACCGCGATGTGGTAGGCGAGCAGCTGCAGCGGGATCACGGTGATCAGCGGCGCCAGCAGGTCGGCGCAGGCCGGCACCTCGATGACGTGCTGAGCCTTGCCGGCGACCGCCCGGTCGCCCGCGTGGACGATCGCGATCACCTGCCCGTCGCGGGCCCGCACCTCTTCGATGTTGCCGAGCATGCGCTCGTAGGATCCGTCGCGCGGGGCCAGCGCGACGACCGGCAGGTTGTCGGCGATCAGCGCAATGGGGCCGTGCTTCATCTCGCCGCCGGCATACCCTTCGGCGTGGATGTAGGACAGCTCCTTGAGCTTGAGCGCGCCTTCCAGCGCGATCGGGAACTGCAGCCCGCGGCCGAGATAGAGGAAGTCGCGCGCGCCGACCAGCTCGCGCGCCATCGCGGCGATCTGGTTGTCGAGCTCGAGGGTCTTCTCGACGAGGCGCGGGATCTCGACCAGGTCGTGGATCCGCTTCTTCACGTCCTCGGCGGTGATCGCGCCGCGCTGGCGGCCGAGCCAGAGCCCGAGCAGGTAGACCGCGACGATCATCGTGGAGAACGCCTTGGTGGACGCCACGCCGATCTCGGGGCCCGCGTGCATGTAGAGGACGCCGGTCGCCTCGCGCGCGAGCGCCGAGCCGACGACGTTGGTGATCGCCAGGATCGGGCAGCCCTTGAGCCGGGCCGCCTTGACCGCGCCCAGGGTGTCAGCGGTCTCGCCCGACTGGGAGACCGCGACCACGAGCGTTTCGGGACCGACCAGCGCGTCGCGGTAGCGGAACTCGCTGCCGAGATCGACCTCGGCCGGGATGCCCGCGAGCTTCTCCATCATCGTGCGGCCGAGCATCGCGGCGTGGAACGCCGTGCCGCAGGCGACCAGCACCACGCGCTCGATGCCGCGCACGGTGTCCGGCGCCAGGGTCACGTCGGGAAGCACCACGTTGCCGGTCTCGGGGGCGATGCGGCCGCGGAACGTGTCGGTGATCGCGCGCGGCTGCTCGTGCATCTCCTTCAGCATGAAATGCCGGTAGCCGCCCTTCTCGGCCATGATCGGGTCCCACGAGATCCGCACCGATGCGCGCCGGATCGGCTCGCCGTCGAGGGTCGAGAGCTCGACCGAGTCGGCGGTGACGACCGCCACCTCGTCGTCCTCCAGCACCACGATGTCGCGCGTGTGGGACAGGATCGCGGGAATGTCGGAGGCCACGAACATCTCGCCCTGGCCGAGCCCGACGACGACGCTGCCGGCGCCCTGCTTGGCGGCGATCAGCCGATCGGGCGCGGCGGCGGACACGACGCCGAGCGCATACGAGCCCCGGACTTCCTTGAGCGCCGTCTTGACCGCCTGGTCGAGGCGACGCGTGCCCCGGAGGTGGTGCTCGATCAGATGCGCGAGAACCTCGGTATCGGTCTCCGACTTGAACTGGTGGCCGTCGGACAGCAGGTGCTCCTTGATCTCGAGGTAGTTCTCGATGATCCCGTTGTGGACGACGACCAGCGATCCGTCGCAGTCCGTGTGCGGATGGGCATTCTCCTCGGACGGCCGCCCGTGAGTCGCCCAGCGCGTGTGGCCGATGCCGAGCGAGCCGGCCAGCGGCCGCTCACCGAGCACGTTCTCGAGCGCCTTGAGCCGGCCGGGAGCGCGCCGCACGTGCAAGGTGCCGTCGTTGAGAACCGCGATGCCCGCCGAGTCGTAGCCGCGATACTCGAGCCGCTTCAGCCCCTCGATGATGATGCCGACCGCGCTCTTGTCCCCGACGTAGCCGACGATTCCACACATGGCTGACCTCAGTGCTCCTCGCGCTTCTTGGCCTTGCGGGCCGCCCAGCCTTCCTTGACGATCTGCTGAGCGCGTCCCACCGCGAGGGCTCCCGGCGGGACGTCCTTGGTGATCGTGGAGCCGGCTCCGACGTAGGCGCCCTCGCCGACCGTGATGGGGGCAACGAGGCTCGTGTTCGTGCCGATGAACGCCCGATCGCCGATCTTGGTCTCGTGCTTGTGGACACCGTCGTAGTTGCAGGTGATCGTGCCGGCGCCGACGTTCACGCCTTCACCCACGGTGGCATCGCCGACGTAGGAGAGGTGCGGCACTTTCGACCCGCGGCCGATCGTCGACTTCTTCAGCTCGACGAAGTTGCCGATCTTGGCCTTGGCGCCGACGTGGGCCAGCGGCCGCAGATGGCAGAACGGGCCGAGCGTCGCCGCCTCCTCGATCGCCGACTCGCGGATCACGCAGTACGGGAGCAAGGTGACCCGGTCGGCCAGGCGCGACGCGCTCACCTGACAGCCCGCGCCGACGACGCACTCGCTCCCGATCGTGGACTGCCCCTCGATCGTGACGTGCGGATAGATCGTCGTATCCGGGCCGATCGTGACCGTGTCTTCGATGTAGGTGCTGGCCGGGTCGAGGATCGTCACGCCGTTTTCCATGAGCCGGTCGAGGATCAGCCGGCGCTGAACCGCCGCGACCGCCGCGAGCTGCTTGCGATCGTTCACGCCGGACGCTTCGGCGTGGTCGGCCACCACGACCGCTTCGACCTTGGCGCCGGCCCGGGCCAGAATCCCGATGACGTCGGTCAGGTAGTACTCGCCCTGATCGTTGTTCGGGCGCACCTTGTCGAGGGCCGGCCAGAGCCGCGCGGCGGCGAAGCAATACACCGAGGTATTGATCTCGGCGACCTTCTGCTCGGCGGCTGTGGCGTCGCGCTGCTCCACGATCTTCTTGACCCGCCCGCGCTGGCGGATGACCCGACCGTAGCCATGGGGCGCGGGCACGACCGCGGTCAGCACGGTCGCGGCGGCGCGGCTCTTTCGATGGTGCTCGACCAGGCGCCCAATCGTCTCGGCCGACAGGAGCGGCATGTCCCCCGGGAGAACCAGGATGGTCCCCTCGCCGCACTCGGCCCGAGCCTGCTGGACGGCGTGTCCACTGCCCAGGCGCTCCTTCTGGACGACCGAGCGAACGTCCGCGCCGGCGACCGCCACCACCTCTTCGGCGTTCGGGCCTACGACCAGGACGATCCGATCGGCGAGCGTCCGCGCAGTCCTGAGCGGGAACGCGATGAGCGGACGGCCGCACAACGGATGAAGAACCTTGGGCTGCCGCGAGCGCATGCGCTTGCCTTCGCCCGCGGCGAGAATGACAGCTGTCACCTGATCCATTGCGTAAAAATTATTCTACCCCGGACCCTCGACTCACAATCAGGGTTTCCCCCAAAATCGGGGTCGCCGGGCCCCTACCCTTCGTGTCGAAGATGTGACAGGAGATGCTCGATCCGCTCCGGCAAGGGTGCGGTGCACTCGATCACTTTCCGGAAGGCGGGATGCATGAAGGCAAGCGCAGTCGCGTGCAGCGCGTAACCCTCGATCGAAACGGGCGAGTGCAGCCTCGGCTTGCCGTACACGTCGTCGCCGACGACGGGGTGGCCGAGCGACGCCAGGTGCACCCTGATCTGGTGGGTTCGCCCCGTCTCCAGGCGAACCTCGAGCAGGGTGAAGTGGGCGAATCGCTCGAGCACGCGATAGCGGGTGACCGCCCGCTTGCCGCGGCCGGCCGGGCGGATCGCCATCTTCACGCGATCGCTCGGATGGCGCCCGATCGGGGCGTCGACGACCGATTCGTTGGCGCGCACGCGCCCGTGCACGACGGCGAGGTAGCGGCGCGTGACGGTCCGGGCGGCCAGCTGCGTCACGAGATCGTCATAGGCCGCCGCCGTCTTGGCCACCACGAGCAGCCCCGACGTGTCCTTGTCGAGTCGGTGCACGATCCCCGGACGGCGCGGCCCTCCGACGCCGGCGGTGGCCGGGGCGTGAGCGAGCACGGCCGCCGCGAGCGTCCCCTGCGAGCGCCCCGCACCCGGGTGGACGACCATCCCCGCCGGCTTGTCGACCACCAGCACGTGGTCATCCTCGTAGACGATCGAGAGCGGGACCGGCTCGGGCGCCAGCGTCTCATCGGGCGGCGGCGGGATCTCGACGTCGATTCGCTCGCCGCCGCGGAGTCGGAACGCGGCCTTGAGCACGGCACCGTCCACTCGGACCAGACCGCCGCGGATCAGCGCCTGAAGCCGCGCGCGCGAGAGATTCGGCAGACGCTCGCTGAGCCAGCGGTCCAGCCTGGCGCCGGCCGACGCGGGCTCGACCGTGAGCGCGGTCACGGCTCAGGCGCGCGCGGCGGGCGACCGCTCGAACAGCACCACGAGCGCCAGGACCGCGACGCCGACCGTGATCCCCGAGTCGGCGACGTTGAACGCCGGCCAGTGCCAGTCGCGGTAATAGACGTCGACGAAATCGACGACGGCGCCGAAGCGCGTTCGATCGATCAGGTTGCCCACCGCGCCGCCGAAGATGAGGCCGATGGCGGACTGCTCCCGCCACCCGCCGGTGGGCAGGATCCGGAGCGCCACGCGCAGCAACACGACGAGCGCGACCAGCGAGAGCAGGCCGACGATCCAGCGCCACCCGGCGGGAACGCCCGAGAGCAGCCCGAACGCGAGCCCCGGGTTCATCACGAGCGTCAGCGCGATGTAGCCCTCGACCACGGGCACCGGCACGCCGGGAATCAGCCGGCCGAGCGCGATCAGCTTGGTGAGCTGGTCGACGACGACGACGACGGCCGCGATCGTGATGACGCGGGTGATCCGAGAACGGTCAGCGCCGATCGCCGGAACCAAGCAACCGCGTCACGATCGGAACGCAGCGCTCGCAAAGCGTCGGATGCTCGCGGTTCTCGCCGACGTGCTCGCTGCGCGTCCAGCAGCGCTCGCACTTCTCGCCACGTGCGCGGTCGATCCCGATGACCAGGCCGGGAATGTCCTGGCTCTCGTACGTGACGGCGGCGCCGGCGCTCGAGCGGCCGAGCTCGACGCGCGACACGATCAGGACCGTCGGCAGGAGCTCGCGCTTGGCGCCGAGCAGCCCCGGCAGATCCTCGGGCGCGTTCGCGATGCGCACGACGGCCTCGAGGCCGCTGCCGATCAGCTTCGCGGCCCGCGCGCTCTCGAGCGCCTTGGCCACCTCGCGGCGCACCTCGAGCAGGCGGTCCCAATCGCGATTGAGCGTGTCGTCGAGCCACTCGCGCGGCGCCTCCGGGAAGCGCTCGAGGTGCACGCTCTCGCCGTGAACGCCGGACAGATAGCGCCACGCCTCTTCGCACGTGAACGTCAGGATCGGCGCCAGCAACCGGGCCAGCGCGCTGAACACGTCGTAGCAAACGGTCTGCGCCGCCCGCCGCCGCGGGTCGTCCGGCAGCGACGTATAGAGCCGGTCCTTGATGATGTCGAGGTAGAGCGCCGATAGGTCCACCGCGCAGAAATTGTGGATCGCGTGGAAGACCGTGTGGAACTCGTACTCGTCGTAGGCGCGCCGCACGCGGCCGATCAGCCGCGCCAGGCGATCGAGGATCCAGCGGTCCACCTCGTCGAGCCGCGCGTAGGACTGGCGATCGCGCGCCGGGTCGAAGTCGCCGAGGTTGCCGAGCAAGAAGCGGAACGTGTTGCGCATCCGCCGGTACGCATCGGCGAGCCGGTCGAGGATCTCGAGCGACACCCGGATGTCCTGCGTGTAGTCCTCGGCGGCGACCCACAGGCGCAGGACCTCGGCGCCGTACTTCGGCAGGAGCTCCTCGGCGGTGATGACGTTGCCGAGCGACTTCGACATCTTCCGGCCCTCGCCGTCGACGAAGAACCCGTGCGTGACGACGCTCTTGTACGGCGGCGCGTCGCGGGTGCCCATCGACTCGAGCAGCGAGGACTGGAACCAGCCGCGGTGCTGGTCCGAGCCTTCCAGATAGAGCTCGGCCGGCCAGTGGAGCTCGGGGCGCGTCTCGAGCACCGCCGCGTGGCTGCAGCCCGAGTCGAACCACACGTCAAGGATGTCCATCTCCTTGCGGAAGCTCTGGCCGCCGCACTTCGCGCAGCGGGTGCCCGCGGGCACGAGCTCCGCCGCGGAGCGCGCGTACCACTCGTCGGCGCCCTGGCCCTGGCGGAAGATCGCCGCGACGTGCTCGACGACCCGCTCCTCGAGCACGAGCGTCTCGCACGCCGTGCAGTAGAACGCGACGATCGGCACGCCCCAGACGCGCTGGCGCGAGATGACCCATTCCGGACGGTGCGCCACCATGTTGTAGATGCGGTCCTCGCCCCACGACGGGATCCACTGGACGTCGCGCTTGATCGCCTCGAGCGCGTGATTGCGGAAGTCGCGCTTGTTGAGGTCGATGAACCACTGCTCCGTCGCGCGGAAGAGCGTCGGGTTCTTGCACCGCCAGCAGTGCGGGTACGTGTGATCGAGCGGGCGCTGCGCGATCAGCATTCCCACGCGCTTGAGATGCTCGATGATCTTGGGATTGGCGTCCCAGACCGTGAGGCCCGCGAAGTGCTCCACGTCGGCGACGAACCGTCCGGCGTCGTCCACGGGGTTGTAGATCTTGAGCCCCAGCGACTTGCCGAGCTCGTAGTCCTCCTCGCCGTGGCCCGGCGCGATGTGGACGAGGCCGGTCCCCTGGTCCATCCCGACGAAATCTGCCGCCGCGATCCGTCCCTCGCGCGCGATCCACGGATGGCGGAAGCCGTGGCCGACGAGCTTGTCGCCGGGAACGCTCGCCAGCACCGAGTGCTCACGGTCGGGCAGCAGGCGCACGAAGTCGTCCAGCAGCGCGCGGGCGACGATGTACACCTCGTCACCCTGGGCGAGTGCCACGTACTCCTGGGCAGGATGCACCGCGATCGCGAGGTTCGCCGGCAACGTCCACGGCGTCGTGGTCCAGATGACGGCGAACGCTCGGCGCGCGCCGAGTACGGACTGGAACTCCGGCGGCAGCGACGTCATCGGGAACTTGACCCACACCGACGGCGCCCGCTCGTCCTCGTACTCGACCTCCGCCTGCGCCAGCGCGGTGCGGCAGTGCATGCACCAGTGCACGGGCTTGAGCCCTTTGTAGACGAGGCCGCGGCCGACAAAGCGTCCGAACTCGCGCGCGATGACCGCCTGGTACGCGGGCTCCATCGTCACGTAGGGGTTGTCCCAGTCGCCGAACACGCCCAGGCGCTTGAACTCGTTGCGCTGGATGTCGATGAAGCGCAGCGCGTACTCGCGGCACCTCCGGCGCTTCTCGACCGGATCCATCGCGTTGCGCACGTCGACGCCTGGCTTGTCGAGCCCGAGCTCCTTGTCGACCTGGTGCTCGATCGGCAGCCCGTGGCAGTCCCAGCCCGGCACGTACACGGCGTTGAAGCCGGACATCGAGCGCGACTTCACGATGACGTCCTTCAGGACCTTGTTCAGGACGTGGCCGAGGTGCAGATGGCCGTTGGCGTACGGTGGTCCGTCGTGCAGGATCCACAGGGGGCGATTCGTCGACGCCTGACGCAGGCGCTTGTAGATGCCGAACGATTCCCACCACGCGAGCATCTCGGGCTCGCTCTTGAGCAGATTCGCCTTCATCGGGAAGGCGGTTTTCGGCAGATTTAGCGTGGCTTTGTAGTCCATGGCCCGAATCGTCATCGTACCACAGCGGCGGCGGGGACCTACTTGGGCGTGAGCGTCACCACACCCTTGGCGGAATCGATGTTGACGTTGAACTGGTCGAGGAAGTCGCGCCCGAGCAGACCGTCGCCGACGTCCGGCGGCAACACGCCCGAGCCTACCGGCATCCGTCCGACGCGCGCCTCGCCGATCTCGAGGCTCTCGATCACGAGGAACTGCATCTGGCCGGTTCCGGTCACGCCGGTGACTTCCGCGGTCGTCGACGGGCCCGCGAGGCGAACGCCGGCCGCCTGGAGCACGCGCGGGCTGATCACGGTTCGGTCCGCGCCGGTATCCAGCATCAACCGCGCATCGGCGTTGCCGTTGATGCGCGCGTCGACCATGATCCGCTGTCCCGGAACGAAGCGGATCGTCGTCTCGCCGGCGGCCTTGGCGCCCGCCGCGGGACCCGACGCCGCCGGCGCGTTCTTCAGGCCGAGCGGCACCGCCTTCCCGCGATAGCGATCGGGGACACTGTCGATACCGTCGGCGAAATGCGGCACGCCGTTGTCGTCGACCCAGCGATAGATCTGCGCGTCGGCCGGCGCCGGCCACTGGAAGACCAGGAGAAGCGTCGCCAGGAGCAGAAATATCCGTCGCATGGCGCGATCATACCGCACAGCGCAGCAAGCGATACACGACCATTTCCGGCGCGCCGGCAACCTCGTTGCGCTCCAGCCGGACGCTGTAGATCGGCTGCAAGGTCTCGGTGCTCGCCGCCAACCGCGGAAACCACGCGGGGAAGATGATCACGTAGTCCGGGCACGTCTCGGAGATGTACTCCATCACGCCGGTCTCGCCGCGGCGCCGGTACGGAATGATCTCGGGGGTCACCAGCCCCATCAGGTCGATGACGTCGCGCCGCGAGAAAAACGCGATCGCGCCGATATCGTTCAGCGCGATGCGCGCGGTTTTCGGCAGCTGCGCATCGACCCAGCGGCCGAGATGCACCTGCATCGCGTTGATGTTCTGAACGCCCCACGCGTAGCGCGCCGCCCCGGGCACCAGGGTGGCGGCGGCGATCGCGAGCCACGCGGCCGCCGCGAGCCCGAGCACCAAGCGGCGACGTCCCCACCACGCCGCCTGCCCTGGACGCCCCACCGCAACCGCGATCGCCAGGACCGCGAGCGGCAGCAGGTGGATCGAGTAGCGCCCCTCCTGGAAGGCAGGGCCGCGGTACGGCGCCAGCAGCGCCATGCCGAGAGGATGCGCGACCAGCGCGAGCTCGACCAGGCCGAGCGCGCGACCCGCGCGCCGCCATCCCAGGATCAGTGCGGGAGCGAGCGCGATCGGGAGAAGCCAGTGCGTCGTCGCGAGCCAGACGAGCCACTCCCTGAAAAACGCGGCCGGGCGCGCGATCCACGTGACGGCGGCGGGCTCGCGGACGCCGCCGAGCCAGCCGACGAGGCCGCCCTCGACCTTGGCCGCCGCCGTCGCCGGGTACGGCGTGCCGGCGGTCGAGAGACTGAACAGTACGGCCGGCGCGACGACAATGACCGTGACGGCGGTGAACACGGCGACGCGACGAAGCGTCAGAGGGCGCGCTGCCACGAGCAGCGGGATGAGCAAAAATGCCTCCGGCCGCGCCAGCACCGCCAGCGCCGCGCAGGCGGCCGAGACGAGGAGGCGATCGCGCGCGTGCGCGAGCAGCGCGGCCGCCACGAGCAGCGCCGCGAGCGAGACCTCCATGCCGGACAGCGCGCCCCACGCGATCGGCCCCATCCAGACGAGCGCGATCGCCGCGACGAGGGCGACGTCGGGGCGCGTTCCCCACGCGAGCGCTGTGCGCCGCGTGATCAGCGCGGCCGCGAGCGTCGCGACCACGCCGATCACTTTGGCCATCGCGAGCGAGGCCGACGCCACGACGGCGCCTGCGCCGAGCAGCAAGGTCCACAGCGGCGCCGTCGAGCCGGCGACCGGCTCACCGGGGTTGTAGGAGAATCCGGCGCCGGCGGCGAGGTTGCGCGCGAACTGCAGATGGATCCACGAGTCGTCGAGCGGAAAGCCCTGCGCGCCGGCGATCTGCCGCTCGCGCACGAGATAGAGCGCCAGCGGCAGCAGCAGGGCGGCGGCTACGAGGAGGTCATCGCGCCACCGCCCGAAACGGGCCGCAACATCCTCACCGCGTTCTGTCACGCGCGGCGCCGACGGCGCGGCGCGGAGGCTGCGCGCGGACGAACGTGTAGTCCTCGTAGTCGACCGCCTTCTTGCCGAGCGGCAGCACGTACAGATAGCGGCCGTGCGGGATCTCGATCTCGATGAGCCCTTCGGGCCGCACCGTCGCCGGGCTCCAGTGGTCGACGAACCAGACGAGCCGCTCGACGGTGTGCGGCAGATCGATTTCCACTTCGGGGATCGGCGACATCGTGAACGACCGTCGCGATGCTCGGAAGCCGGGCACGAGCCCCGCGACCTGGAGCTCGTAGATGGAGTATTCGGGCAGATAGAACATCGCGTGCCGGAACCACGGATAGGAGCGCGAGTTGCCCTGCTCGGTGATGATGACGGTCGTCTCGCCGGGATAGAGCCCGCGGATCGAGTCGACGAAGCCGCTGACGACGTCCTCGTGCTCGCGTAGCGCGGCCGCGGTGCGGCTGAAGATCCAGTCGAACGCTTCGTCCTGCGCCTGGCGCACCCACGGCGACTGCGGCGTGTCGAAGTCGCGTGGCGCCGGACGCGCCGACACGAAGAACGAGCCGTTGACGAGCACGACCAGCATGACCACCGCCGCCGTGAGCGCGACGCGCGCTCGCGGAGACGTCAGCGCCTCCGTTGCGTGGCTCAGCGCGCTCACCAGCACCCGCGAGAGGAAAATGACCAGCGCCGGCAGAAACGTCAGCACGTAGCCGGCCTGGCCGAAGTGCACGAGCGTGTAGACGAGCACGGGCGGAACCGTCCAGCCGACCAGGAACCACTCCCGGAAGGTCCAGCCGAAGCGCCGCACGTACCAGACGGCCAGGAGGCTCGCGGCCGCGAGCGGGCCGAGCGCCACGAGCACCGACTCGAGCAGGTATCGCGACATTCTCAAGGTGACGTCGAACGGACCGCCGACGATCGATGTCGGCTTGACGACCGAATCCGCCAGCTCCATCGACGCGGTGACGTACCGCTCGAGGCCGCCGGTGAGCCAGATCATCGGCACGAACCAGGTCAGGACCGACGCGGTCAGGATGCCGAGCCCGATCAGCACGGTCCGCGAGCGGCGCACGCCGAACGCCACGCAGCCGAGCCAGAGCGGGAACAGCAGAAAGAGCAGCGACTGGCGCATGCCGCCCGCGATGCCGAGGTACCAGGCGGCCAGGTATGCGTCGCTGCGGCTGCCGTTGAGCGCGCGGAAGCCGAAGTAGGCGACGGTCGACGCGAAGAGCGCTTCTCCGGCGTAGGTGAGCCCGACCGAACCGTAGAACCAGAACAGCGGGCTCACCGCGAGCAACGATGCGGCGGCCAGCGCGGTCGACCGGTCGTAGACCGCGAGCGCGAGGTAGTACACGACGAACGTCGTCAGACCGCTGAAGGCGACCGCGAGGACCACGTAGGCCGCGGTCGGATCGGAGAGCCACGCGTTCACGACACGGCCCAGCACGACGTAGAGGATGTAGCCCGGCGGGTGCGGCTGATGCTTGACGAGATCGTACTCGTTGAGTGCTAAGGCGAACTGCACCGCGTCCCAGTTGTAGAGCAGGCGCGCCCGGTACGGTAGACGCGAGAGGATCGTCAGGAGCGAGAGCGCGGCGGCGAAGAGGAAATCGGAGCGCGAGCTTACGTCTTGTTCTCCTCTGACTTCTTGGCGGCGGCGGTGGTGTCCTCGGCCTTGACCTCGTTGACGCCCTTCTTGAACTCCTTGACGCTCGAGCCGAGTGAGCGGGCGAGCTCCGGCAGTCGGTTCGCGCCGAAGAGAATCAGCACGATCACGAGGATGATCAGCAGTTCTTGATAGCCCAGCCCAAACATAGGGGACTCCTTTCCAGCGACGCCATACCTTACTCTCCCCCTACCCGGCGCGCAAGATGCGCCTTTCCCCGACGCGCGCGGTGACCCGCCGCTGGTCGAAGAACTCGAGGAGCGGGATCGCGTACTTCCGGGAAATGCCCAATAGGTCCTTGATGTCGCCCGGACCGATCTCCTTCCGCTCGCGCAGGAACGCGACGAGCTTGCCCTGGATCGCGTCGAGCGCCTTGGCGTGGAAGAACAGAGAGTCCTTGACCCGAACGAGCTTGCCCGACTGCACCAGCAGCTGGAAGAGCTCGTGCTCTTCGTCGCCGGCGACTCCGGCCCGGCCCAGCGCCTCCTCCGGGCTCGGTGGGGTCGCCTCCGCTCGGTCGAATACGCCCTCGAGCAGATCGACGATGCGCTGCTGCTCCGCCGACAGGCGTACTTCGTGCGAGGCCAGGCGCGCCTTGTCCCGGTCGGTCTTGACCACACCCTCGGCATCGAGCGCCGAGAGCAGGAACGCGAAGAGACGCTCGTCGGCGGAGCCCGCGCGCCCGCGAAGCTCTTCCCGCGACATGCCGGGCTTGAGCGGGTTCGCGCGGTGGAAAGCCGTCAGCTCGTCGACCACGAGCCCGCGCAGTCGCGCGAAGCTGTCGGCGTGGATCACCGAGTCGCGATCGAAGGCGGTCACGCGGCCGCTCGTCTTGAGACCTTCGAGCAGGGCGCGCAGCCGCTCGGGACCGAACGGCGCGCGCCCCGCCAGGGTCGTCAGGCGCACGCCGCCGGCGCCGGCGTGCCGGACGTGCTCCTCGAGCACGGCCTCCGGGCTCCCGGTCTGGAGCAGCGAGAGATGCTCGACCAGCGCCGGGCCTTTGCGCTTGAAACGCGGGGGGTCGACGTCGAGGAGGGTGCCGCCCCCGATCGTCACGATCGGCGAGTACGAGCGCACGACGAACCGATCGCCCGGACGGGCGACCAGCGGCGCCTCGAGACGGAATCGCGCGAAGGCCGTCTCGCCGGGCTCGAGCTCCGTCCGGTCGAGCAGGAGCGCGCGCGCCATGATCTCGCTCGTGCCGACGTGGAAGCGCACGCGCGTGCGCGTCTTCACGGGCCGCGGCGCGTCGGGCAAGAGCTCGAGCGTGCCGTCGACCAACGTCGATGGGACCAGCGTGCCCGGCAGGCCGACGACGTCGCCGCGCGTGAGCGCGGTACGCTCGAGCCCCTGCAGATTGATCGCGGTGCGCTGGCCCGCGTGTGCGGCGGTCACCGGCCGGCCGTGGGCCTGCAGGCCCCGGATCTTCGCCTCGGCTCGATTGGGATAGACCTCCACCCGCTCGTCGGCCGTGAGGGTACCGGCGGTCAGCGTGCCGGTGACGACGGTGCCGAACCCCTTGACCGTGAAGACGCGATCGATCGGCAGGCGCGGAAGCTCATCGGTCCCGCGCGGCGGGACCGCCGCGGCCAAGGTGCGAAGCGCGGCGCGGAGGTCATCGAGCCCCTGGCCCGTCTTCGCGGAGACCGCCAGGATCGGCGCGCCCTCCAGGAACGTCCCGCGCACCGCACCCGACACGTCCTCGCGAACCAGCTCGAGCCAGTCGGGCTCGACCAGATCGGCCTTGGTCAGCGCGATGAGACCGGCCTTGATCCTGAGCAGCGAGCAGATCGCGAGATGCTCGCGCGTCTGCGGCATCACGCCCTCGTCCGCCGCGATCACGAGCATCGCCAGGTCGATCCCGCCCACGCCCGCCAGCATGTTCTTGACGAAGCGCTCGTGGCCGGGGACGTCGACGATCTCGATCGTGAGCCCGGGCTCCTCCAGAAACGCGAACCCAAGATCGATCGTGATGCCGCGCGCCTTTTCCTCGGGCAGCCGATCCGTGTCGGTGCCGGTCAGCGCCTTCACCAGCGAGGTCTTGCCGTGGTCGATGTGGCCGGCCGTCCCGACCACGATGTGAGCCGGCGCCGCGTCGGTCATAGGCGCGCGGCGGCGCCGGTCAGTGCCTGGGCGAGGACGCTCACCTGCGCGGGCAGCACGGTGCGGCAATCGAGGAAGAGCCGATCGTGCGCGATGCGACCGACGACTGGCGGATCGCCGACGCGCAGCGCCTCGTCGAGCCGCATCGCCGCGTCCCCGCTGGTACCGACGGCCACCCCGGCGGTCGGCAGCTCGACGGTGGGCAGCGCCCCGCCGCCGACCATGCCACGGTCGTCGGCGACGCTCGCGCCGAGACGCTGTCGCACCTCGGGGGTGAGGCGCCGCAGGACGCCTCGCGCGCGGCTCCGCACCGCGGTGAGCGGCTCGGTCAGCATCGCGAGCGTCGGAACGGTCTGCAGCGCCGTGCCCGCCTCGTAGGCGTACAACGTCGCCTCGAGCGCCGCGATCGTGAACTTGTCGATGCGCAGCGCCCGATTCCACGGGTTCTTCTTGAGCCGCGAGACGATCCCGCGGCGGCCCACGACGATGCCGGCCTGGGGGCCGCCGAGGAGCTTGTCGCCCGAGAACGACACGAGGTCGACGCCGGCCGCGACGGTCTCCTGCACGGTCGGCTCATAGGGAAAGCCCCACGGCCGAAGGTCGACCAAGGATCCCGAGCCGAGATCCTCCATCACCGGGATTCCGCGCTCGCGGCCGAGCTCGACCAGCTCGCGGGAGGACACGTCGGCGGTGAAGCCGACCACGCGATAGTTCGAGGTGTGGACCTTCAGCAGGAGGGCCGTCTCTGGAGTGATCGCGTCGGCGTAGTCGCGCAGATGAGTCCGGTTCGTCGCGCCGACCTCGCGAAGCACGGCACCGCTGCGCAGCATGATGTCCGGAATACGGAATTCGCCGCCGATCTCGATGAGCTCGCCTCTGGAGACGATGACCTCGCGCCCGTGGGCGAGCGTCTCGAGGGCCAGGAGCACGGCGGCCGCGTTGTTGTTGACCACCAGCGCATCTTCGGCGCCCGTCAGCCGGCGCAGCACCGCCTCGACATGGCTGTAGCGCGAGCCGCGCTCCTTGCGCGCCAGATCGAGCTCCAGGTTCGAGTACGCGCTTGCGACCGCCTGGAGCCGCTCGAGCGCCAGGGAGCTCAGAAGCGCGCGGCCGAGATTGGTGTGGAGCACGACGCCCTGCGCGTTGATCACCGGCCGCAAGGAGAACGGCCCGGAGCGCCGCGCGCGCTCGACGACGCGCTCGGCCAGGACCTCGACTGTGGCGGGGGCGGTCCGCTCGCCGATCACGCGGACCCGCTCTTGGTCGAGGGTCTCGCGGACGAGCCCCGTCAGCCGGGCCCGCGTGATGCCGTGGAGGTCAGCGTGCGTGGCAAGCCGGCGGAGGAGCTGATCGACCGAGGGGAGGCCCCGGAGCGCCGTCGCGCGTTCAGCGCTCACCGAGCGCGGCCTCGACCTTCTGCCGAACGCGGGCGACCACCTCCTGGGCTTCGTGACGCCACGCCTGGGCCGTCCATTTCGCTTCACCCGACTGCCGCCCGCGGCGCACGGCGTCTTCCACCAGACCGGCCCAGAGCTCCTCCAGATCCGTCGTCGAGAGGCCCTGGCCGCGGAGTGCGTGGGTCCACTCGCCGGCGAGATCCTCGATGAGGCGGTCCCGTTCGGCCGCGAGACGGCGAGCCTTCCGGATGAGATCGGCCAGTCGCGACGGCACCGTTTACTCCTTCACCAGCTCACGCACGGCGTCGAGCAGGTTCGCTTCGAACCGACCCGTCGAGGCGCACTGGTAGACGGGTGATGGACGCAGCTTACCGCTCGAGCCCTTGCGCTGCATGTGGGTCCGCATCTTCGAATTGACGAGCACCCGGGTCCACGTCCCGTTCGGCTCGGTGAAGAGCGTGAAGGCGACCAGCGCTTCGCCCTCGACCAGATCGCTGCCCACGCGTCCGCAATCGGCGTAGACGCCGATCGGCGCGATGAAGTCATCGGAGGCGATCACGCCCGAGTCCCGCGCGATCGCTCGGATCGGCACGTTTTCCCGGGCCAGCGCACGCACGAGGGCCGTCCAGGTGGCGTCATAGCGCGCGGCGACCTCCGCCTGATACGGCGGCGGCGCCAGCGGCGATACGTAGAGCCCGGAACAGGCGCTCAGGAGCGCGGCGGCGGCGGCCAGTGCACAGAGCCGCGCACAGACCCCGATTGACTGGCCCCAGGCGACCGGCGGCCTATTTGTGGTGGTCGATACCACGATAGGCCTCGATGAAGCGGGTGACACGCGCTTCGTCGAACTCGTCGAGCGTGTCGAGCCGCGTCCACGCGGTCAGCGCGATCTTGTGCTTCATGCCGGGATAGGGGGCGAGGATGACGTTCCGGTCGTAGCGGTCCACGACCGCCTTGAGCTTGGCGACCAGGTCCGGGCACTCACAGTTGTACTGGACCACCACGCCACCGTCCTCCAGGTTATGCACCTGGAGCTCGCGAACGATCGGCCGCGTATGTACCCCCCACGGCGCGATGTACGGCAGGTGCGGCCCCGAGGTCGGCGGATCCGAGTTGTACTGCTCGTGCGGCGCGTCGGCGCTCGCGACGTGAAGGTTGCCCTGGTCTGGGAACTGGACGCCCGGTAAGTTCGCTTGCGCCCGATACGCAAAGTATCCGACGACGACTGCGGCCAGCACCGTGATCCCGACGATGATGACGGTTCGGTGACGCCGAGCCGTCCGTCTGGGCGCTCGCGTACGCCGTTCGCCCTTGGCCATGTCGCTCCTTTTGGCGGAAGCGTATGGGAGTCGAACCCATCGACCGTTTGTCTAGAACGGTCCACCGGATTTGAAGTCCGGGAGGCCCACCGGGTTCCTAGACGCTTCCGTACTTATGAATTCGCAACTTGCCGATTCAGGCTCACGACCTTCGCGGCCTGATTGTGCCCAAATTGTGCCCTACGGTCCCGCGCATCGCGAAGATCCTGGTCTGACGTAATGTCGTAGCGGCGGAACACGGCAGCGGTGGCGTGCCCACTGATCCGCTGGGCCACTGACTCGGGCACACCGGCCCGGACCATCGCGCGGACTCCCGACCGTCTGAGATCGTGCAAGAGGACGCCAGTATAACCGGCCTGGTCACAGGCTGAGCGCCACGCCTTGTTGAACTCCCGCACCCGGCGCCCCTGTAGCGGCCCCTTGCCGGGGTGCACGAACACGTCAGGGATGATCCTGTTGAGCTCGCTCCCGAGGGCCACCACCCGCTCCCGCTGCTGGACGAGCAACGCCGTGGTGGCCGGCGACAGGTACGCGGTCCGCGGCTTGCCGTTTTTCGAGTGCTCCCCGTCCAGCCGGATGCAGCCCTCGGCGACGTCCACGCGGGACCATTCGAGCGTCAGTACCTCGGACCGGATGCGCCATGCCGTCTCGAAGGCGATGGTGG
>DATEMW010000294.1:0-5338 GCA_035275385.1 Candidatus Methylomirabilota bacterium
GCGGCCGAGCCAGCCGTAGGTCAGGCGCGCCCACGCCGCGATCGCGTCGCGTCCGGCCACCTGCTCCTCGACCGTGGTCGGCGCCCGGAAGTATCGGTGCGTGAAGCCGCCCCACTCGGTCGGCTCGGTCAGGACGTTCTTGCCGCTCTTGTGGTCCTCGTGCAGGGCGTCGTAGAGGCGCGCCAGCATCCGGGCGCAGTTCTGAAACGCCGGATGCTTGGTGATGTTCTTCACGCGCTCGCCGTAGATCCAGACCTCCCGGCCGTCGTCCAGGCTCTCGAGGAACTCCTTGCCGGTGTACGGCAAGGTCGGGCTCTTCGCGGCGGCGCGCGGCGGCGCCGCGCTCGGCTTCGCGGACTTGGGCTTGACGGTTCCGGCCATGGATACACCCCCCGGAGGATTCGACCCCGAACCGCCATCACTAATACCCGGGATCAGCGATCGGTCAAGGCCGAAATCCCTCTGCCGTCGCCGTGCGCGCCGCGCGCCCGATCCCGAGCCGCGCGAGCCAGGTGCCAGGCGCGAAGCGGGCTGCCGCGTCGTCGAAGAGCGAGTAGAACACCGGCGTGGCCAGCAGGGTCAGAAGCAGCGAGAGCATCTGCCCACCGGCGATCACCGAGCCGATCGCGCGGTTGTCGCCCGCGCCCACGCCGCGCGAGATCAGCAGCGGCAGCATACCGGCGACGAACGCCAGGGTCGTCATCAAGATCGGCCGCAGCCGGTCGCGGTTGGCCGTGAGGATCGCCTCGTCCCGCGCCATCCCCTGGGCGCGGAGCGCGATCGTGTGGTCGATCTGGAGAATTGCGTTCTTCTTGACCACACCGAACAGGACCAGCAGGCCCAGCGCCGTGTAGATGTTGAGCGACTGGCCGAACGCCACGATCGACAGGAGCGCGAAGGGCAAGGTGAGCGGCAGGGCCAGCAAGATCGTGACCGGATGCAGCCATGACTCGAACTGCGCGGCGAGAACGAGGTACATGAAGATGATGGACAGCACGAACGCCAGCAGGAAGTTCGTGGCCGCCTTGCCCATCTCCTTCGACGTGCCGGTGGTGCCGGTCGCGTAGGTCGAGTCGAGCTTCATCGCTCGGACCTCGCGCTGGATCGCCTCGAGCGCCGCCTGCTGCGAGTAGCCGGTGCGCATGTTGGCGGTGATCGTCACCTGCCGGCGACGTCCGAGCCGGTCGACCTGGGACGGCCCCTGGCTCTCCTCGAACGAAGCCACGTGGTCGAGGCTCACCGCGCCGAGCCGGGTCGACGGCACGCTCATCTGGCTCACGCCGTCGGCGCTGGTGCGCCACGACGGGACCGCCCGGGCGTGGACCTCGTACTGCTCACCGCCCTCGTTGTAGGTGGAGATCTTCTGGCCGGCCACCATCGTCTGCAACGTCGAGGCGACGTCGGCCACCTGCACGCCGAGGTCGGCCGCCTTGGCACGGTCGAGCTTCACCGAGAGCTCGGGTTTGCCGAGCACCAGGGTCGTGTCGACGTCGACCACGCCGGGTGTCTTGTTCAAGGCGGCCGCGATCCGCTGCGAATACTCGCCGAGCTTGTGCAGATCGGGGCCGCTGACGAAGAACGCGACTTCCTTGTTGGTGAAACCGCCGCCGGAGATCGCGGCCACCTGCGACACGCTCGTCCTCAAGCTTTCGGCGGCGAACGTCGGGAGAATCTGCGTGCGCACGTCGTCCATGATCTGGAACTGCGCGCGCTTCCGCTCCTCGACCGGCACGAGCTTGACGAACACCCGGCCGACGTTGGCGGTGCGCCGCTCGTCGTCGGCGACCAGCACGATCGTGTAGGCCACACCCGGCAGCCGCTTGACCTCGCGGCTGACCCGCGTCGTGATCAGCTCGGTCTGCTCGACCGTGGTGCCCTCGGGCGCGCGCAGGCTCACCTCGAACTGGGATTCGTCGTTCTTCGGCAGGAAGTCCTTGCCCCCGAACACGAACAGCGGAACGACCGACGCGAGCGCCAGCACGCATGCGAGCACGACGACCCAGCGATGCGCCATCGACCAGGCGAGCACGCGCGCGTAAGCCCGCTCGATCCAGCCGAAGACCCGCGAGTCGCGCGAGCCGTGCCGCGCCGTGCGGTCGATCGAGAGCCAGCGGCTGGCCAGCATCGGCGTGAGCGTGTAGGCGACCAGCAGGCTGATCAGGATCGAGAACGCCATCGTGAGGCCGAACGAGTTCATGAACCGGCCGACGATGCCGCCCATGAACGCCACTGGCAAGAACACCGCGATCAAGGACAGGGTCGTGGCCAGCACGGCCAGGCCGATCTCGCGGGTGCCCTCGATCGCCGCCTGCATGGGCGGTAATCCCTTTTCCTCCATCAGCCGATAGATGTTCTCGAGCACGACGATCGCGTCGTCGATCACGATGCCGACTGCCAAGGTGAGCGCGAGCAGGGTCATCATGTTGAGCGTGAAGCCCATCGCCCACATGAGCGCGAACGTGCTCACGATCGAGGTCGGGATCGCGATCGCGGCAATCACGGTCGAGCGCCAGTTGCGCAGGAAGAGGAGCACCACCAGGGCTGCCAGGAACGCGCCGACGACCAGGTGCTCCTGCACGGTGTCGACCGACGCCTTGATGTATTCGGACTCGTCCCGCACGATCCGGAGCGCGTAGCCGCCGGGCAGCCGTCCCTGGATCTCGGCGAGGCGCTGCTTCACGCCGTCGATGACCGCCACCGTGTTGGTCCCGGATTGCCGGCGGATCGCCAGCAGCACCGCCGGGTTGCCGTCGATGTTGGCCGCGGTCTCGACCTCCTCGGTGCCGTCCTCCGCCTGGCCGAGGTCGCGCAGCCTGATCTGGGTCCCGTTGCGCGCCGCGACCACCAGCCCGTCGAACTCGGGCACCGCGTTGACGCGCCCCTTCATGCGCACGGTGAGCTCGCGCGGCCCCTGCTTGACCGTGCCGCCGGGCATCTGAAGGTTCTGATTGGCCACCGCGCGCGCGACCTCGGCGACCGTGAGGTTGTAGGCGCGCAGCCGCGCCGGGTCCATCCAGAGATTCACCTGCCGGGCGCGGCCGCCGACGATCGTCACCTGCCCGACGCCGCCGAGCGATTCGATCTCGCGCCGCAAGGTCTTGTCGGCGAACTCGGTGATCTCGCGGATCGGCCGGTTGGCCGCGAGCGACAGATAGAGGATGGGCGCCGCGTCGGCGTCCACCTTGTCGATGATCGGCTGGTCGATGTCGCGCGGCAGATCGGCCAGGATCTGGTTGATCTTGTCGCGCACCTCCTGGGAGGCGACGTCGACGCTCTTGTCCAGCGCGAACTGGATGAACACCTGCGACACGCCCTCGGTCGAGATCGAGCGCAGCTCCTCGATCCCCGAGATCGTGTTCACCGCCCGCTCGATGCGATCGGTAATCTCGGTCTCGATGTCCTCGGGCGCGGCGCCGGCCTGCCGCGTGGTGATCGAGACCGTCGGGAACTCGACCTTCGGGAACCGGTCCACGCCGAGGTTGAAGTAGGAGAACACGCCGACCACGACCAGCGAGAGCACCAGCACCGACGCGAAGACGGGCCGCTTGATCGAGAGCTCCGCGAGCCACTGCATCGCTTAGATCCCCCGCTGTTCCATCACGACGCTGCCGTCGGCCAGCCCGGCGGGCGGCCGCACGACGACGCGCTCGCCGGCTTTCAGCCCGCGCAGGATTTCGAGGCGCCCGTCAGCCTCGCGGCCGACCTGGACGAACCGTTGCTCGGCGCGGTCGTTCCGGACCACGAAGACCTGCGACACGCCGGCCTCGGTGTGCACGGCGGACGCCGGCACGTACGGCATCGGTTCCGCCGCCGGCAGCTCGATGCGCGCCGTCGCGAAGAGCCCGGGCTGCAGGGTATGCGCCGCATTGGGCACCAGCGCCTCGACCACCAGCGCGCGGGACTCCGCCTTGAGCGCCGGCCCCACATAGGCGATCGTCCCCTCGAACGCGCGGCCCGGATAGGTTTGAACCCAGAAGGCGACCTTCTGGCCTCGCTTCACCGAGGTCACCGCCGACTCGGGCACCGCCAGCTCGATGCGCAGCGGGTCGACGCGCACGAGCGTCGCGATCTTGGTCCCGCGCTGGACGTACTGCCCGACGTGCACGTGCCGCTCGACGACGAGGCCCGCGTACGGCGCGCGGATCGTCGTGTCGGCCACGGTCTTCTTCGCCATCGCGACCCGCGCCCGCTGGGCCTGGAGCGTCTGATAGAGCTGGCGCGCGTCGTTGATCTTGGCGCTGTACTGCTCCTTCTGCGCCAGATACTCGCTCCGCTTGAGGTCGTGATCCGAGTGCGAGACCAGCTCCTGCTTGGCCAGGCGCTCGTAGCGCTGATACTCGAGCTCCATGCGCTCGAGCGTGACGCGCGCCTGCCGCACCTCCGGTGTCGCGAGCGGGTCGAACGACTGGCCGCCGACGAGGCCGAGCTTCGCCATGGTCTGCGACTCGATCGCCTCGGCCTCGGCGAGCTGGTTCTGCGCATCCTGCCGGTCGAGCTCGCCCAGCACGGCGCCGGCCTCGACGACCTGTCCGCGCTCGACGTCGACGCGGATCACGCGCGCGGCGGTCTCCGCCGCGACGTCGGTCTCCGCATCGGCGTTCAGGGTCCCGGTGACCTCCAGCCTGCGCGGGAGCGCGCGCGCTTCGGCGGGTGCGCTCTCGATCGCGATCGCCAGCGGCCGCGGCGTCGCCGGCGTCCGGCCGTCGGCCTCGGAATTCGTGCAGCCCGCCAGCGGCCAGGCCGCGAGCATCATCAGCGCGGCCGAGGCGAGTAATCGTCCTGACATCGTCGTCGTCATTGCGAGTGCTCCTCCTGCCGCGGCTCCTCGGGAACCGCGAGCCGGCAGATGCAATCCGCGAGGCGAGCTCCGAGCTTCGCGAGCATGGCGCGCGGTGCTTGCCTGAGCGCGCTCATCTCGCCGGGCAGGAGCTCGAGACCGGCCGCGCGGGTCGTGCGGTCCGGATCGCGAAAGAACTCTCGGCGAAACGCTTCGTCGGTCACCATTCGTCCCAGCGCCTGCTCCACCGACCGCTGACTCATCGCTGCCCTCCGTCCACGGCGAAATAGCAAGGGTCAGGCCGTTCGCGGGTACCTGGTCGCAACATCGCGACGCGCTGAGGATTTTGGGTGACGGGACGTCGGCCGAGCGGTCCGCACGAGCGCGCGGACGCCCGGGTCGAGGTGCGGGGAAATCTACAAACTGTCGGGAAATCTACAGCCGGTCAGTCGAGGCCGAAGCGCTTCATGCGCGTATAGAGCTGCGCGCGCGTGAGGCCGAGCGCCTTGGCGGCGCGCGACTTGTTGCCGCGCGCCTTCGCCAGCGCGTCGGCGACCATCC
>DATEMW010000295.1:0-3460 GCA_035275385.1 Candidatus Methylomirabilota bacterium
CGGCGGGCGGCGTCGGGCCAGACGGCCCAGCGCCCGACCGGCCCTCCGCGGCGTCCTCGCCTCGATCCGATTGAGAGATGGCGGCGATGCCGATGGCGCTCGCCAGCGCGGCGACCAGCGAGAGCGCCCACCAGATCCACAGCCGGCGCGCCGGCCCCTGATACTGACGCGCGGGCAGCAGCGTCCAGAGGCTCGCGCCGCCTTCGCCGAGCTGGCGCGCCAGCCACGTCTCGCCGCCGATCGCGACCTGGCCGGTTCGGAGCACGTCGTCCCAGCCCGATGCCGGAGCGCCCTCTGGCGTGGCACCCAGCGCGCGGTCGTTCGCGACGACCACGAGCGCCGGGCGCGAGGGCAGCGTCGCGACGGCGGCCTCGAGCGCATCGAATCGACGGCCGACGACGACCATTCCACCGGGCGTCGGCGCCACGCCGAGCACGTACGGGTGCTCGTCGACGACGGCGACCTGCGTGACCGGCTCGGCTGGGCGGACCACCGCGGGGATCGGGGGCTGCGCGGGCGGCACCTGGACGAGCGGCAGGCCGTTTGCGTCCGCGACCAGCAGGAGATCGGCGAGACGTCCTTGCTGGAGGGCCGCGATGTGCGGCAGCACCCCGCGGATGAGCGTGGCCCAGTCGCCGCGGCTGGTGCCCTCGACGACGGCGGGATCGTGCGCAAGGAGCCACGCCTCGTGCCGCACGTCGTCGAGCGCCATCGTGACGAGCTCGCGTACCGAGGTCAGGCTGGCCGTCACCGCCCGGTCGTAGCGAGCAACGACGTATCCCGCGACGACGACCCCGGCGACGGTCCACAGCATCACGAGGCCGACGAGCGTCAGGAGCAGGCGACGCGCCGATCGGCCTCTGAGCACGCGCTTCACGTGCGGCGCTCGCCCACCCGATGGAGCTTCAGGAGGTTCGTCGTCCCCCGCACCCACATCGGCGAGCCCGAGATGATCACGATGACGTCGTTGGGACGCACGACGCCGTCGCTCAACAGGTTCGCCTCGATTTCCTCGATCATCTCGTCGGTGGTCTTGACCTTTCGAATGAGGCGCGAGGCGACCCCCCACGACAGCGCGAGGCGCCGCTGCACCTCGACGAACGGCGTCAGCGCGATGATCGGCACACTCGGGCGAGCCTGCGAGATGAGCCGGGCGGAGAAGCCCGACTCGGTGAACGCCACGATGCCGCGCGCGCTGAGCGCGTGCGCGGCCGTGGCGGCGGCGTCGGAGATCGCTTCCTGGAACGTGGCCCCCGCGCGCCGCCGGCGCTCGCGCTCGACGGTCAGCATCGCGTCGTCGGCGCGCTCGGCGACCCGCGCCATCACCGCCACCGCCTCGTGAGGATAGCGGCCGGTCGCCGTCTCGGCCGATAGCATCACGGCGTCGGCGCCGTCGAAGATCGCGGTCGAGACGTCCGAGACTTCGGCGCGGGTCGGTCTGAGATGCGTGACCATCGACTCGAGCATCTGCGTCGCGACGATGACGGGCACCTTCGCGCCGCGGGCCTGGCGGATGATCTCCTTCTGGATGTGCGGCACGTCCTCGAGCGGCACGTCGACGCCGAGATCGCCGCGCGCGACCATGACCGCGTCGACCTTGGCCAGGATGCCCGGCAGGTTGTCGACGATCTCATGGCGCTCGAGCTTGGCCACGATGGGCAGGTCGGCGCCTTCGTTCTTCAGGAAGTCACGCACTTCGTCGATATCAGCCGCCGAGCGCACGAACGAGACCGCGACGTAGTCGACCCCGCGGCGCAACCCGAAGCGCAGGTCCTCGCGATCCTTGTCGGTCATGCAGGACACCGGCAGCTTGACCCGCGGCAGCGAGAGTCCCTTGTGATCGCTGATGCGCCCCCCCACCACCACGCGGCAGTGCACCTCGTCCGGCGACGCGGACTCGACGCGGAGCTGGATCATGCCGTCGTCCATCCAGATCTCGTCGCCGGCTCTCAGGTCCTTGAGGTACTCGGGGTGCGTGATCGAGGCGAGCTCGGCGGTGCCGACCACCGGGCGCGCGCAGAGCGTGAAGGGCCGGCCGGGCTCGAGGTCGACGCGGGCGCCGCCGCCGGGACCGAACGTGCCCAGCCGGATCTTCGGGCCCTGGAGATCCTGGAGGATCGCGACCGGGCGGCCCCAGCGCGCCTCGCCCTCGCGGATTCGCTGGACCACCTCCGCGTGCTCCTCGTGAGTGCCGTGCGAGAAGTTCAGCCGCGCCACGTCGAGGCCCGCCGCCACCAGGCGGTCGAGCTGCTCGGTGCTGCTGCTCGCCGGACCGATCGTGCAGACGATCTTGGTCCGCCGCATCGCTCAGGAGCCCGTCAGCAGCGGTCTCAAGAACTGCCCGGTGTACGAGCGCTCGGCGCGGCGGGCGAGCTCCTCGGGCGTTCCGGTGGCCAGCACGCGGCCGCCCTCGTCGCCGCCCTCGGGGCCGAGGTCGATCACCCAGTCGGCGGTCTTCACCACGTCCAGGTTGTGCTCGATGATCACCACGGTGTTGCCTTGATCGACGAGCTTGTTGAGCACGTCCAGCAGCCGCTGGATGTCCGCGAAGTGCAATCCCGTCGTCGGCTCGTCGAGGATGTAGAGCGTGCGGCCGGTCGCGCGGCGCGAGAGCTCGGTCGCGAGCTTGACCCGCTGCGCTTCGCCGCCCGACAAGGTCGTCGCCGACTGGCCGAGGCGAATGTAATCGAGGCCGACGTCGTCGAGGGTCGCGAGCTTCGACTTGATCACCGGTACCGCGTCGAAGAACGAGAGCGCCTCGCGCACGGTCATGTCGAGCACCGCGGCGATGCTCATGCCCTTGTAGTGCACGTCGAGCGTCTCGCGGTTGTACCGGCGGCCCTTGCACACGTCGCAGGTGACGTAGACGTCGGGCAGGAAGTGCATCTCGATCTTCACGAGCCCGTCGCCCTGGCAGGCCTCGCAGCGGCCGCCCTTGACGTTGAAGGAAAAACGCCCGGGCTGGTAGCCCCGCATCCGCGCCTCGGGCGTGCGCGCGAACAGCGTGCGGATGAACGTGAACACGCCGGTGTAGGTCGCCGGGTTCGAGCGCGGCGTGCGGCCGATTGGCGACTGATCGATTTCGATCACCTTGTCGATCAGGTTCACACCCTCGATACGATCGTGCGCGCCAGGCTCGGCGCCCGCTTTGTACAGCGAGCGGGCCAGCGACTTGTACAGGATGTCGTTGACGAGCGTCGACTTGCCCGATCCGCTCACGCCTGTCACCGCCGTGAACACGCCGAGCGGAATGCGGACATCGACGTTCTTCAGGTTGTTCGCGCGAGCGCCGCGGATCACCAGGTCGCCTTTGAGCGAAGGCCGGCGCGCGCGCGGCGCATCGATCGACCGCTCGCCGCGAAGATAGGCGCCCGTCAGTGACTCGGTGCCCGCAGCCAGCAGCTGTTCAGGCCGCCCTTGAAAGATGACGTGACCGCCGTGCTCGCCCGCGCCCGGCCCG
>DATEMW010000296.1:0-4125 GCA_035275385.1 Candidatus Methylomirabilota bacterium
CTCTACGTCAAGGACGACGACTTCAGGCTCTCGTTCCTGCACGGCAACTACATCACGCTGAGCGACCTCGACGAGGCCTCGTTCGCGCGGATCATCGAGCAGCATCTGTCGCCGCTCTACATCTCGGTGCACGCCACCGACCCCGAGCTGCGGCACGCCCTGCTCGGCCGGCCGCGGCACTCCGCGGAGATCCTGCCGCGTCTGGAGCGGCTGGCGAAGGCCGGGATCCGGATGCATGCGCAGATCGTGCTGTGCCCCGACCTGAACGACGGCGTCCACCTGGAGCGCACGGTGCACGAGCTGGCACCGCTGCATCCCCACGTCGCGACGACCGCGATCGTCCCGGTCGGGTTGACGCGGCATCGCGAGCGACTACCCGCGCTGCGAAGCCTCTTGGCCGAGGAAGCGCGGACGTTGGTTGCGACCGTCGGCGTCTGGCAGCGGCGATGGCTCGCCGAGCTCGGCAGCCGCTTCGTGTTCCTCGCCGACGAGATTTATCTGCGGGCGGGGCGCCCGCTTCCGCCGGCCGCCGCGTACGAGGGTTTTCCGATCGCCGAGGACGGGATCGGGCTCGTCCGACGATTCGAGGACGGCTTCGGTCGCGCGATCGCTCGCCGCCGAGCGCCGGTTCGGCGCGCGGGCGCCGTGACCGTCGTGACGGGTGAGATGTTCGCGCCGCGGCTTCGCGCGCTGCTCGCGCAGGGCGGCTTCGATCCGGCCGAGATCCGCGTCGCCGCGGTGACCAACGACTTCTTCGGTCCGGCGATCGGCGTCGCGGGCCTCCTGACCGGGCACGACATCCAGCGCCAGCTCGCGACCTCGCCCGATCTGGGCCGCGCCGTGCTCGTGCCGGCGGTCGCCGTGCGCGACGGCGACGGTGTCTTCCTCGACGACCTGGCGCCGGCCGACCTGGCGCGAGATCTCGGCGTGCCCGTCCGAGTGGTCGAGCCCACCCCGGCCGCATTGCTCAAGGCGATCCGCGATAGCTAGCGAGATGATCCGCGAGGTCGCGCCTTTCTCAGGCCACCCTCGGTCCATGCCGGCCTCGCGGCTCGTTACCATCGACCGGAGCCGATTCACGCTGCACGAAAGATCGGGCGTGCGGAGCCGGGTCGCGCCTTTCTCAGGCCACCCTCGGTTGGAGCCGGACTCGAGGCACTCGCTACAATGATCCGTCCGATCATCGCGATCGTCGGGCGCCCCAACGTCGGCAAGTCGACGCTCTTCAACCGTCTCGTCGGCCGGCGGCAGGCGATCGTCCGCGACACCCCCGGAGTGACCCGCGATCGCCTCTACGGCCAGGTGAGCTTCGAGCGCTGGCAGGCGACCATCGTCGACACGGGCGGCTTCGATCCCTCGTCGGAGGAGCCGCTGATCGAGGGCGTGCGCCGCCAGGTGCTCGCGGCCGTCGAGGAGGCGGACCTCGTGGTGTTCGTGGTCGACACGCGAGACGGCCCGACCGCGCTCGACCTCGAGATCGCGCGCATCTTGAGAAAGGGCGGCCGCGCGGTCGTGCTCGCGGGCAACAAGGTCGACGGGGCGGCGCAGGAAGGCGGGCTCGCCGATCTCTACCGTTTGGGCTTCGGCGAGCCGGTACCCGTCTCGGCCGAGCACGGGCGCGGCGTCGCCGGGCTCCTCGAGGTTCTGCGTGCGCGCTGCCCCGCGCCGCCGACGCCGGCTGCGCGGACCGAGGGCACGGTGCATGTCGCGGTCGTCGGCCGCCCCAACGTCGGCAAGTCCTCCCTCGTGAATGCGATGGTCGGCGCCGAGCGCGTGCTCGTGCACGCAGACCCCGGCACCACACGCGACGCCGTCGATACGACGCTGGTCTACGAGGGGCGCACCTACGTGCTCGTCGACACCGCCGGCATCCGGCGCAAGGGGCGCGTGCAGGAGCCGCTCGAGAAGCTGGCGGTGGTCATGGCGCTCAAGAGCCTCGAGCGGTGCCAGGTGGCGCTGGTGGTCGTCGACGCCTCGGAAGGCGTGGCCGCGCAGGACGCGCACATCGCCGGCTACGCGAACGAGGCCGGGCGCGCCGCGGTGGTCGTGGTCAACAAGTGGGATCTGGTACCGCGCGGCATGGTCCGCCGTGCCGAGGTCGTCGAGCAGATCCGCGATCGGCTGCCCTTCCTCGATTACGCGCCGGTGTGCTTTACGTCGGCGATGCGCCACGAAGGCATCCCCGAGCTCTTCGACACGATCGCGCAGGTCGCCGCGGAGGCGCGGCGTCGCATTCCCGCCGGCGCCCTGACCGAGGCGATGCGGGCCGCCGTCGCTCGCCGTCCGGCGTCGTTGCGCGGCGATCCGCTGACGATCCAGTCGGCCTCGCAGGTGGCCATCGAGCCGCCGACGTTCGCGCTCAAGGTGAACCGGCCCAACGACATCCACTTTTCGTACGAGCGCTACCTGGTGAAATCGCTGCGGCACGCGTTCGGGCTCGCGGGCTCGCCGATCCGGCTCTCGCTGCGGAAGGCGACCGGGTCGCGCTCGCGTCCGCGGGGGGTGCGGCGATGAGCGTCAGGGGCTGGTCGGGTAAGACGGGAGTCGCGCGGGTCTCCGTAATCCTCGCCATCGTCGTAGCCGGCCTGCTCGCGGTCGTGGCGGTTCCGCGTCTGCGCGCGTTCTACTTCGGCCAGGGCGCCGTGCCCTACGAGCGCGCGCGCGCGACCCTGTCGCGGCTGCCGACCCAATTGTCAGCGGGGACCACCGGGTCGACGGGCGCGGCACTCGGACGCAAGCCGCTGGTGCCGGACAGCGAGGGCCGCATTCGTGTGCGCGTGAGCGATCGGACGCCGAATCGGTTCCCGGCCGAGGGGATTCCGGCGGGCTGGACGGCCAAGGAGTTCGAAGGGCACGCCTCGGTGGAGCTCGTCAAGGACGAGGCGCGGCTGGCGCTCCGGCTCCGGAGCGAGCACTCGTCGTTCGCGCTCTATCGCGACGTCGTCGTCGACCTCAACGAGTTTCCGTTCCTCTCGTGGTCCTGGAAGGTCGTACGCCTGCCGGACCACGGCGACGTCCGCGACCGCGCCGCCGACGACCAGGCCGCCCAGGTCTACGTGATCTTCCCGCGCTGGCCCGCGCCGCTGCGCAACAGCGACGTCGTCGGCTACGTCTGGGACAGCCGCGCGCCGGTCGGCACGCAGATCACGAGCACGAAGGCGGGCAACGTCAAGATCATCGTGGTCGAATCCGGGCGAAGCCAGGCCGACGCCTGGCGCGTGGAGCACCGCGACGTCGCCCGGGACTACGCGGCGCTGTTCGGGCGCCCGGCCCCCCGGGTCGGCCAGGTCGCCGTCATGATCGATACCAACGACACCAGGGGAGCCGCCGAGGCCCTCATCGGGGACCTGATCTTCGCCAGGACCCGCTCTGAAAGCATGGAAAGCGCAACGTCTATGCTAAGATGACGCGCATGGCGGATCCTGAGCGTCCGCGCGACGATAGCGACTACGACGACGAGCGCTTCGAGGACGAGGGACGGCGCTCAATTTTTTCGGCACTGTGGTTTCGTGCGATCCTCGTCGTGATCGTTCTCGGTGTCGTCGCCGCCGTCGCAGTTCCGTACGTGCTCGAGCTCGCGAATCAACCCGCGCCGAAGACGTCGGCGATCAGCAAACCCGAGACGTCGCCGCCGCCTGTCGCACCGCCCGCGCCGCCCATCGCAAGCACGCCGCCGCCCGCGCCCGACAAGCCAGCCGATAAGCCCGCGGCGATGGACAAGCCGAGCGAACCGCCGGCGGCGGCGCCGATGCCGACGCCGCCAGCGGAGAAGCCCGCGGGCGCGCCGCGAAAATCCGAAGGAAGCAAGAGCGCCACCGCCGGTAGAAGCTCTGCCGCGAAGGATCAGCTCGCCAGGGAGTCGGCGAAGGAACAGCCGGCGCCCGCCCCGCGCGCGCCGCGTGCGTCGGCCGCGCCGAGCCCGACGGGCTCGGCGAACGGATACTTCGTGCAGGTCGGCGCGTTCAAGAATCCCGACACGGCCAAGAAGCTCGCGGCCCGTCTGCGTGAGCAGAAGTACAACGTCGACGAGTCATCGGCGGCCGGCGTCGCCGGGCCGTCCCGCCCCGCGGCAGCGAGCGCGCCGCCCGCGTCCGCCGCCACGAGCGACCGCTATGACGTCTACAT
>DATEMW010000297.1:0-7450 GCA_035275385.1 Candidatus Methylomirabilota bacterium
CCGTTGCCGGTCGGCTTCATGCCCATGAGCCGCGCGTTCAGCCGGTCCTGCATGTAGCCGGTGAGGATGCCGTTCTCGATCAGGACCGTGCGGCTGGTCGGCGTGCCCTCGTCGTCGACGTTGAGCGAGCCGCGGCGGTTCGCGATCGTGCCGTCGTCGACCACCGTCACCAGCTCCGAGGCGACCTTCTGACCCATGCGGCCGGCGAACGCCGAGGTGCCCTTGCGGTTGAAGTCGCCCTCGAGCCCGTGGCCGATCGCCTCGTGCAGGAGGATGCCGGGCCAGCCCGGTCCGAACACGACCGTCATCGATCCGGCCGGCGCGTCGACCGCGGAGAGCTTGAGCACGGCCTGCCGCGCCGCCTCGGCGGCGAACCGGCGCCAGCGTTCTTCCTGGAGAAAGTAGTCGAAGGTGACGCGCCCGCCGCCGCCGTACGAGCCGATCTCGCGCTTGCCGCTCTCCTCGGCGATCGTGGTGACGTTGAGCCGGGTCAGAGGCCGGATGTCGCCGACCGTCCACCCCGACGCGGTGGCGATCAGCATGATGACCTCTTCGCTCGCGATCGAGGCGATCACCTGCTTGATCCGTGGGTCGGCGGCACGCGTTTCGGCGTCGATCCGCCGAAGCAGGTCGAGCTTGCGAGCGAGGTCGGCGGCGATCGGCGGCTCGGCCAAGGTGTAGAGATCGTGCGGCCGGCCGCGGCTCGGCAGCGCCAGGGTTCCCGACGTGCTGCTGCGATCGGCGATCGCGCGGGCCTGGCGCGCGGCCTCCTCGAGATTCGTGAGCGAGATCTCGTCCGTGTGCGCGTAGCCGGTCCGCGTCGCCGACTGCGCCCGGACGCCGGCGCCCTGACTCACGTGGCGCGACGCCTTCTTGACCGCACCCTCTTCGAGCACCAGCTCCTCGTTGATGCGGTACTCGAGGTAGATATCCGCATCGTCGACCTTTCCGACGAGGTTGCCGCCGAGGACGCGCTCCATGAGGTCCGACGTGATGCTGAAGCGGTCTGAGAAGAAGCTCTCGGGACGGGTGCGGACAAGATCTGTCATTTGCTATCGGCCTCCCGGGCCGTCGTGAGGGCCAATCCTATCGTGCGACCCTCAGCGCCCCAAGCTTTTTGGATTCGTCTTCCCTACGTTTTCATTCTACTCGCCGCGTGAAGCGCCTGACCGGCGGCACGAAGCTAGCCACGCGCGTGAAAGGCTTGAATTATCTCGTGGATGCGTCGGACGCCGTGCACGAGCGATGGACCAGGCGCGAGGATGTCGGCGCCATCGATCTCATAGATCTGACTTGTCTTCACGGCCGCGATCTGATCCCAGCCGGGCCGGCGTCGAATCGCGGCGACGTCGACGGGCTTGCCGCACCAGGAAGCGAGGATGATCTGAGGATCGCGCGCGACGACGGCGTCGGAAGCGACGATGCGGTCGGGCGCCGCCGGCTCGTCGCGAAGCTCGGCGAACACGTCGCGCCCGCCCGCGATCTCGATCGCCTCGGACACCCAGCGGATGCCCGAGATCAGCGGATCCATCCACTCCTCGAAGTAGACGCGGGGGCGATCGGGCCACGCGGCCGAGTATTCGCGCACCTGTCGGAGCTCGTCCTGCATGTCGCCGATCAGCTCACGCGCCCGCTGCTCGCAGCCGAGCGCCCCGCCGATCAGGAGAATGGCGTTCAGGACGTCGTCGAACGAGCGCTGGTTGGTGCACAGAACCGGGACGCCGGCGCCGATCAGGTCGCGGACGACGTCGCGCTGCAGATCGGAGAACGCGAGCACCAGGTCGGGCTCGAGCGCCAGGATCTTGTCGAGCCTGAACGTCGTGAAGCCGCCGACCCTCGCCTTCTCGCGCGCCGCCTCCGGGCGGTGCGCCGTGCCCGGCACCCCGGCGACGCGCTCACCGGCGCCCAGAAGGAAGGCGATTTCGGCGGTCTCGGCGGTGAGGCAGACGATGCGCCGCGGGAAGTCGGCGCGACTCGTTCCGTACATCTCGCACCCCGTCGGGTGTCTAGGACGCGCGCGCCGGCCGTGGCCGCGCCACGCCGGCGTAGTGGCTCAACAGAAGCCAGCCCGGAAAGGCGCGAACCAGCTCCCGCGGCCCCTCGAGGCTGATCCGACGCGAGCGCACAGCCTGATCGAACGAGACGTCGCCGAGCCAGACGCGGGTGAACGTGCCGAGGTCCGCCGCGACGACGAGATCCACTCCGTAACCTGGGTCCTTCAGACAGACGTCGATGTCCTTGCGAGCCACCACGAGCCATGCGGTGGCCGGGCCGCGGCCGGCCGGCACGCCGCGAAAGTCGAACCGCACGACGACCCGCCGGTCGGGCAGCTGATCCACCGCGAGGCGGCGCCGGATATTCCACAACAGCAGACTTGCGTCCAGGTTCGCGGCCGAGGCACGCCCGTGGACCCAGCGCTGGCCCCAGGCGCCGAGCCCCTCGATGATCCCGTGAAACTCCGCGCCCGCCTGGCTCAGACGATATTCGCGGCCTCGCCCCACCGGGCGGCTCTCGATCACGCCGGCGTCCTCGAGGTGGCGAAGACGCTGGGTCAGGAGCGCGCGCGAGATCAGCGGCATGCCGCGACGGATCTCCGAGAAGCGCCGGCTTCCCGCGAAGAGCTCGCGGACGATCAGCGGAGTCCACCGCTCGGCGAAGACTTCGCAGGCCACCGCGACCGGACAGAACTGGCCGTACCCGTGCATTTCAACTGGACTCTAGGCTCGTCCCGGGCGCCGGGCAAGTTCATTTTTTGGGCTTTGCTGAGCGCGTCGCCGGCGCGGGACCTACCCTTCGTAGGTCTCGCGCCGCGCGAGCGCGCGCTGCGCCTTGAGGTAACCCTCGCGGGTCATCGGCGGCTTGGCCTTGGCGAGCACCTCGCGGGCGCCCGCGGCGCCGTCCCACATGAGGTCGACCACCATGGCCGCGAGCGCCTTCGCCTTGCCGAGATACGCGAGGGGCTTGTCGACGATGGCGAAGTCGGCGCCGTGGCCGGTGCCCTTCGCGCCGCCGATGTAGGGATGCAGGATCGGCATCACCTGCGAGAGGTCGCCCATGTCGGTCGATCCGGTCCGGTGGCCGATCTGCCGGAAGTTCTCCTCGCCGAAGAGCGCGGCGACGTTGTCCTTGAAGTGCCGCGCCATGATCGGATCGCAGGTCATCGGCATGTAGCCCGGTAGGGTCTCGATCTCGACCTTCGCGCCGAGCGCGAGTGCGCCCGCCCGCAGCGCGCGATCGACCTTCACGTTGGCGTCGAGGATCGCCTGCATCGTCTTGCCGCGCACGTACGTCTCGATGCGCACCTCGCCCGGGATCACGTTCACCTGCGAGCCGCCGTGGGTGATGATCGGATGGACGCGGATCGTGTCCTCGTCGCGGAAGGTCTCGCGCACGGCGTTGATCGCCATGAGACCGATCTGCGCCGCGTAGAGCGCGTTGATACCCATGTGCGGCGCGCCGCCCGCGTGGGCCGCGCGGCCGATGTAGCGCACGGTCTTCACGATGCAGCCGTTGTTCGACGCGGGGACGCCGGCCTTGCCCTCTTCGCTGCGCGACGTCGTGTGGATCATCATCGCCAGGTCGACGTCGTCGAAGTGGCCCAGGCGCAGGAGCTCGGGCTTGCCGCCGAGGAATTCGAGCTTGCCCGCCCGCGCCTGGGACACGCGCCACTCGATGTCGCCGTACTCCTCGGCCGGAACCGAGAAGAACACGACCTTCCCTCCGAGCTGATCGAACGCCTTCGCCTCGAGGAGGCCCATCGCCGCGCCCAGCATCCCGGCGACCTGAGCGTTGTGACCGCACGCGTGCGCCGCGCCGGTCGCCGCGTCGCCCTCGGGATGGCCGGCGACGACCAGCGCGTCGAGCTCGCCGAGCACCGCGAAGGTCGGCCCTTCCCCGCCGCGGCCCGCCACCTCGGCACGCACACCCGTCATGGCCAGACCGGCGCGCGGTGCGAGGCCGAGCTTCTTGAAGGTCTCCTCGACGAGGCGGGCGGTCTTGACTTCCTTGAAGCCGAGCTCGGGTTGACGCCGGATCTGCTCGCCCAACCCGATGATTTCCTCGCCGCGCTGATCGATCGCCTGGTAGACCCGCTGTTTCAGCTCGTCCTTGGTCATGTCACTCTCCGTGCGTCGGGGTTCTGAAGGCCGTGCGACATTCTACTGCCGCCGGCCGAGGCGCGCCTGCATACTGGCGGCATGGACGCCTTTCACGCGATCGTCGACAAGCTTTCCGTGGACTTCCATCACGTCGTCGAGGCCGCGGGGATCATCATGCTCGGTCTGGTCTTCTACTCCTACTCGCGGCGCCGGCTCGAGTCGGTCGGACGGATCGATTGGCGGCTGAGATCGCTGGCGTACGGCCTCGTCTTCGGTGTCCTGACCGTCGCGCTCATGATTTCGCGGATCGAAGTGGGCCAGGGTGTCTTCGTCGACGCTCGCGCGGTGCCGATCGCGCTGGTGACCCTGGTCGAGGGCGGCTGGGCAGGCGTCGTGGCGGCGCTGGTCGCGTCAGGCTATCGAGCCTGGCTCGGTGGCGGAGGCGCCATGGCGGGCGTGATCGGGCTTCTGGCCACCGCCGGCGTCGCCGCGGCGCTCGTGGCGTGGGCCCGTCGCCGCGGCGGCGTGCGCGCTCGCCACGCGTGGGCGCTCGGCGGCGCCGTGTACGTCATCACCTTTCTGTCGTTTCTCATGCTCGGCCCGCGCGGCGTCGCGCTGTTCCAGCGCGACTGGCTGCCATTGCTGATCGTCAGCGTGGTCGGCGTCGGCGGCTTCGCGCGGCTCTTCACCGACGTCGTGGAGGCCGAGGCGGCCGAGGCCGCGCGGCGCGATGCCGCAGAGCTGCGCGCGATCAATCTGTTGGCGCGGGCGGCGGCGCACGAGATCAACAACGCGCTGATGGTCGTGGCCGGCGGGGTCGGGATCCTCGCCCGCCGCCTGCCCGCCGACAGCGAAGATCTTCAGTGGGCCGAGCGGGCTCGCGACGGCGTCAACACCGTCAAGGAAATCGTCATCCGCATGAACGCGATCACGCAGATCGAGGAGGTGCCCGGCCACGGGCTGCTCGAGCCGATGCTCGACATTCGGCGCTCGAGCGAGCGCTAGGCCGTCCGCGAGCGCCGCGCGAACCGGTCCGGCAAGAAATCCTTCACCGGAAGGCTCGGCTCCTTGCCGGTGATCCAATCGGTCATGAGCTTTGCCGTGATGGGCGCCAGCAGAATGCCGTTGCGGAAGTGTCCCGTCGCGAGGAAGAGCCCCTCGACGCCGGGCCATGGGCCGAGCACCGGCAGGCTGTCGGGCGCCCACGGACGAAAGCCGCTCCACGTCCGTGCGATCGACAGCCCGCGCAGCGAGGGCACGAGCTCGAACGCCGCGTGAAGCAAGCCGGCGACACCTTCCGCGGTGACGGCGCGCATGAAGCCGGCGCGCTCCACCGTCGCCCCGATCAGGAGCTCGCCCGACGGCCGGGGCGTCAGATAGACCTCGCCGTGAACGCAGTGCGTGAGCACCGGCGGCACGTGCGCAAGCGCGATCATCTGGCCGCGGCGCGGCTCGATGCGGAGCGGGGCGCCGAGCGCCGCCATCAGCTCGCCGCTCCACGCGCCCGCTGCCAGGAGAACCGCGTCGCCCTCGACCGGCTCGCCCTCGGTGACGAGCCCGCGGATCTTGCCCGCCTCGACGACCAGGCGCGTGACGTTGCAGCCGGTCCGGAGCTCGACACCCGCGGCGGCGGCGGCCTGCGCGTAAGCGAGCACGAGCCGCTGGTTGTTCAGCCAGTGATCGCCCTTGACGAGGATCGCGTGGCTGATCTTCGGCGAGAGCGCCGGCTCGAGTCGGTGGAGCTCCTCGTCGTCCAAGAGCTCGACGCCGAATTCCTCGATGTCGGCCCAGGCGCCGACGTCGCGCCGTCTCTCGGTCGCCGACGTCGGGTAGATCGTTCCGCGCGTGACGTATTCGATGTCGATCCCGGTTTGCGCTTGCAGGTCACGAACGACCTCGGGGTACAGGCGCCAGCTGGCGAGCGCGAGCTGAGCGAAGTTGGTCTCGGCCGAATCGTCGATGGGCGCCAGCAGCCCGGCGGCGGCGCTCGACGCTTCCGCGCCGGGTGTGGCCCGCTCGAAGACGGTGACCCGGCAGCCGGCCCTGGCCAGCTCGAGGGCGGCGGCGCAGCCGATGATCCCGCCGCCGACGACGAGAACCTTCACGCGCCGCGGGCCAGTGCGTCGAGAAAGCGGCGCGTCTCGTCGGCCGGCGACGCAGCAGCGATGATCGCGGAGATCACGGCAACGCCGCGGGCGCCGGCGCTCAACACTTCACGCACGCGCTCCGGCGTGATCCCGCCGATCGCGACGACGGGCAGGCGGACCGTCGCCGCCACGCGCGTGAGCCGCTCGAGACCCTGCGGCGGTCCGTACGGGCGCTTGGACGGCGTGTCGTAGACCGGGCCAAATACGACCCAATCAGCACCCTTCAGCTCGGCCTCCACCGCCTCCTCGAGCGAGTGAGTCGAGACGCCGATGCGCAGCCGCTTGTCGGCGATCGCGCGGATGTCCTGGATGGGCAGCGACGTGGACGTGCGCTGGACGGCGTCGGCGCCGACCGCGAGCGCCACGTCGACGCGGTCGTTGACGATGAGCAGCGCCTGCCGGTCGAGCGTCAGAGCGCGGAGGCGCCGGCAGACGAAGGCAAGGTCTGCCGCGCCGAGATCCTTCTCGCGAACCTGGACGGCGGGCAGGCCCGCCGCCAGGCACTCACCCACGACCGCGGTGAGGTCGCGGCCGCGAGTCTGCGTGCGGTCGGTGACGAGACAGAGTCTCAGCTCGTCCAATCGGGAACGCCCTCGAGCGGCGAAGACGCGGTGGCGTAGAGCTTCTTGCCGATGCGGCCGGCGCGGAACGCGAGCCGACCGCCTTCGACGCCGAGCTTCATCGCGCGGGCCATCGCGACCGGGTCCTGGGCGCCGGAGATCGCCGTGTTCATCAGCACGCCCTCGCAGCCGAGCTCCATTGCGATCGCCGCGTCCGAGGCGGTCCCGACGCCCGCGTCGACGATCACGGGCACGCTGACCGTCTCGAGGATGATCTTGATGTTGTAGGGATTGCGGATCCCGAGGCCGGAGCCGATCGGCGCGCCCAGCGGCATGACCACGGCGGCACCGGCGTCCTCCAGCTTCTTGGCCATCACCGGATCGTCGTTCGTGTAGGGCATCACCGTGAAGCCCTCGCGCGCGAGCGTGCGCGTGGCCTCGAGCAGGCCGAAGACGTCCGGGAAGAGCGTGCGCGGGTCGCCGATGACTTCGAGCTTCACCATCTCGCCGAGCCCGGCCTCGCGCGCCAGGTAGCACGTGCGGATCGCCTCGTCGGCCGTGTAGCAGCCGGCGGTGTTGGGCAAGAGCGTGTAGCGCGTGGTGTCCAGATGGTCGAGGATCGACTCACCGGACGGCAGGCTGACCC
>DATEMW010000298.1:0-13293 GCA_035275385.1 Candidatus Methylomirabilota bacterium
GGCGTAACTCCCGGCACCGGTGACACTCCGGGCGCGGGCGACACCGCGGGCGGCGGCGTCACAGGGCGCGGCGTCGAAGCGCCCGAGCCCGGCGACGCCGGCATCTCGAGTCGCTGGCGTAGCATCTCCTTCGGTTTCTGATTGCCGCCGAACCAGCCCAGACGCCACCCGGCGAGGCCGCCCAGCGCCGCCAGCAGCGCGACGGCGACGGCGCCCATCAGCAGGCGCTTGGACTTCGCCGAGCGGAGCGTGGGCATCTCGAACGCGTCCGGCTCGGCCGGCGCGCTGGCGGAGTCGACGGCGGCGGCGCGGGACTCGGCGGCGCCGTCCGGCTCGACCACCGCGGCGTGGGCACGAGAGCCGCGATTGAAGAGGCCGCGCACGAAGCCGCGCGCGCGCTCCAAGCGCTCCTTGCGCGCGTCGACGATCGTCTCCTCGCCGTAGTAGTGCGTGTAGTATTGCGTGTACGCGTAGCCCGCGATCTCGGTCTTGACGTCGTTCAGCACGACGCCCCAGACCTTGCCGCCGACGTTCTCGACGTGCACCTTCGCGCGCTTGAGCACCAGGCGGCCGACCTTGCCTGCCTGGTAGACGATGACGACACCGTCCGCCTGCGAGGCGACGATGGCCGAGTCGGTCACCGGCAGGATCGGCGGCGTGTCGACGAGGATCACGTCGTACACATCACGCACGGAATGCAGGAAGCCGGTCATCGCCGGCGTCGACAGGAGCTCGGAGGGGTTGGCCGGCACCGGACCCGCCTCGATGATGTGCAGATTGTCGAGGCCGGGGGCGGCCATGATGTCTTCCATCTCGAACCGCCCCATGAGGATGTCGGCGACCGTCCGGATGCAGTCGCGCCACTGCGCGCTGCCGACGAGGATGTTCGACAGGCCGGGCTCGCGCTCGATGCCGAAGAACCGGTGAATCGACGGCCGGCGCATGTTCGCGCCGATCAGCAAGGTCTTCTGACCGCTCTGGGCCATCGTGAGCGCCAGGTTCACGATCGTCGTGGTCTTGCCCTCTTGCAGGGTCGGGCTCGACACGACCAGGACCTTGCCCGAGCGCTCCATGCGCGCGAACTGGATGTTGGTGCGGAGCGTACGGTACGCCTCGGCGACCGGCGACTTCGGGTCGAAGTGCGTGATCAAGAGCGAGTGGCTCAGCAGCGCCTCGGGATCGATCTGGGCCAGCGCCGGGCGGCGCTCGAGGATCCGCTGCACGGTCTCGCGCGAGTCGATGTGCGGCACCACGCCGAGCACCGGCACGCCCAGGTAGGATTCGACGTCCTCGATCGTCCCGATCGAGGTGTCGAGGTTCTCGCGCACGAACGCGAGGACCAGCCCGATCGCCAGGCCCAGCACGGCGCCGATCATCAGCGTGTTCGCCGTCTCGCCGCCGATCGGCGACTCGGGCTCGGTGGCCGGCCGCACGATCGAAACCTCCTCGATCTGCTCGGCCTCCTTGATCAACGCCTCCTGGTGCTTGGTCTTCAGGAGCGCGAGGAGATCGTCGTTCGTCTTGGCCTCACGCTGCAGCCGCTGCAGCGAAAGCTCCAGGGTCGGCAGCTCGCGGTTCTTCTGCTGAAGCTCGCCGATCTGGCGGTTCAGGAACGCCTCGCGGTTGCGGAGCATCGCGATCTGGGCCGACACCTCGCGCCGCATCTCGGTGCGGATCTCGCGGATCTTGTCGTCGAGAGCCTGCAGGCGCGGATGCCGGTCGGTCACCTCGACGGCGAGGTTGTTGCGCTCGAGCTGGAGCTCCGACAGGGTCCCCTGCAGCTTCTGCATCGCGGGATTGGTCGTCTCGATGAACACGCGATCGGTCGGGGACGCCGTGTCGAGCGCCGCCAGGCGCTGCTGGATCGACTCGAGCTCGGTCCGCTGCTGGCGCGCCTTCTCGATGTCGCCGCGGACCTGCGTGAACAGCGACATCAGCACGGACGACTCGGCGCCCGGCGCGACGATCCGGTTGGCCTCGCGGAAGGCCCAGATCTCGGCCTCGGTGCGGCGCGAGCGCGCCTCGACGTCCTTCAGCTGGTTCTCGATGAAGCGCCGCGCCTCGGTGACCCGCGAGTTGCGCAGCGACTTGTTGTAGTCGCGATAGGATTCCGCGGTCGTGTTGGCGAGGTCCTGGGCTTCGCGCGGCCGCGTGGAGGTCGCCGTGATCTCGAGGATGCTCGTGTTCGGTACCCGGTTGACCTTGATCTTGCCGTTGATCGAGTCGAGCGTCCCCCAGTAGCCCTTCGCCTCGCGCGAGGCGGAGGCCGTCGGCGTCTCCTTGAGGTAGCCCAGGCGCTTGGCGACGTCCTCGAGGATCGGGTAGCTCTTGATGATCGTGACCTGCGTCTCGATCGAGTCGGCGCTCGAGTACGACAGGACTTCGACCAGGAGTCCGGACAGCTGTGTCGACTGCTCGAACTTGACCGCGGCGGTCGCCTGGTAGAAGGGAACCTTGCGCTGCGCCAGGACGAAGCTCAGCAGCGCGACCAGGACCGTGCACGCGATGATGATCATGCGCCGCCGGCGCACGATCAGCCAGTAGTCGCGCAGGTTCATCTCGTACTGCGCCACTAGCGGATCCTCATTGCCGTGCCTCGGCAATTCTCATCGCCGGTCCTCGTCGATCTTCATCGCCCGCCCTCCGCGACCGCGCCCGTGATGTAGAGAAACGGCGCCTCGGCGAGGTCGGTGGACTTGGGAGTCATGAGCCGCTGGCCCTTGCCGTCGGCGACGATCTCTACGCGCGGACGCAGCGGATGATTCCGGTTGACCGCGGTGACACGGCCGACCTCGCCCGTGTTCAAGCGCACGAGCGTGCCGGGTGGGAAGACCGAGATCTCCGAGAGCAGCGCCTTCACGAGCTGGGACGGAAACGCCTCGTGCTTGGAGCGCACGATCTCGCGGATCGCCTCGTGCGGGCGAAGCCGCGGCCGCGGCGCCGGCGGCATCGTGAGACCCGTGTAGGTGTCGATGAGTCCCAGGACCTTGGCGTCCTGGCTCACGGCCGCGCCGGGGAGGCCCTGCGGGAAGCCCTGACCCTGCTCGCGCTCGTGGTGCTGCAGGACCGCGTCGACGAGCGCCTCACGCGGCGGCGACCAGCGGCGGATCAGCTCGACCGACAGCCGCGGATGGGTACGATACTGCGTCTGCTCGTCCGGCGAGAGCGAGTCGAGCCGGCGCAGCAGGCCCTCCGGCAGCTGCCAGAGCCCCACGTCGATCAGGCTGCCGGCCATCCCGAGCTGCACCTGACGCGAGCGGTCGTAGCCGACGCTCGCGCCGATCGTCATCGAGAGCACGGCGACCCGCGCCTGATGGAACGCGAGATAGTCAACGCCCGCGACCGCGGCGGTGTTGTTGGCAAGCCAGAAGAGCTCGTTCGAGCCGACCAGCGCGGCGCAGCGCTCGATGATCTGCTCGAGCTCCGCCCACGGCAGGGCGTCGCCCGTGCGGATCAGCTCGCGGACCCTGGCCAGGAAGAGCTGGAGCTCGGCGAACAGCGGCTCCGCGCTCTCGGTCGGCACCCCGGGCTCGATCGGCAGCGCGTCGAGGCTCGGCCCCGGCTCGACAGCGCGCGGTTCGTCGGTCGAAGGTCGTGCCTCTTCCGTCGGCGGTGGCGGCGGCGCCGGCCGCGGCGCCTCTTCGACCGGCGGTCGTGGGCGCGGCGGCGGAGGTGGCGGTGATGGCGGCGGGGCGACGGGCGCCGGCGCGTCCTTGGCGGTTTCCGCGGGCTTGTCGCGGACGATTCCGCGCACGACGTCGCTCATGCGCACCATCAGGAGACTCCGACCATATCCTTGATGACTTCGGCGACGATCTTTTCTCCGATTTCCTTGACGCGCTTGGAGTAGCCCACCAGCAGGGCGACATCGCACAGGTTGTTGATCTCGCGCGGCGTGCCCCGCGTGAAGTCGAAGATCAGCTTGACGGCTTCCTCGGTGAAGAGCTGGTTGGCCTGTCCGGCCATCCGCAGCCGGTGGCCGATGTAGTTCGCGGTGTGCGTGTAGTCGAGCGTGTTCAGGTGATAGCGCAGGCTGATTCGCTGATCGAGGTGCTTGAGGCGTCGAACTTTCGGGCCGAGCTCGGTCGAGCCGATGAGCAGCAACGTCACCAGGAACCGATCGTCGGTCTGGAAGTTCATCAGGAGCCGGAGCTCTTCGAAGACCGCCTCGTCCTCGATGAGCTGCGCCTCGTCGACGATGACCACGCTCTCGCGCCCGTTCTGATAGTTGCGGAAGAACAGGTCGTTCAGCAGGTGCAAGAGCTCGGGCTTGCGCGTCTCCTGCGTCTCGACGCCGAGCTGGTAGAGGACTTCTCGCAGGAAGTCGACCGGGGTCCAGCTCGGGTTCGTGAGCAGGCCGACCTCGTAGCGCTCGGCCTCGAGGCGCTGGATCAGCGCGCGCGACAAGGTGGTCTTGCCGCAGCCGTACTCGCCCGTGAGCATCCCGCAGCCCTTGCGGTGGCGCACGGTGTAGACGAGGCGCACCAGCGCCTCTTCGTGCTCGGGCGACAGGTAGAAGAACTTCGGGTTCGGCGAGTTGTCGAAGGGGGGTTCGCTGAGCTCCCAGTACGCTTCGTACATGGGTCAGTTACCCGGCGCGTTGCCGTTGAAGATGAAATACAGGCCCGTGTACGCCGTGACCAGCGAGGCGACCGCCGTGAGGATCGTGACGTAGTCCTGCCACCACTTGACCGGAACCTCCGGCACCGTCACGACCGCACCGGGCTCGAGTGGCGGCGCGTCGGCCATGTCGTAGGTTTTCCCGTTTCGGAACGTCACGATCGTGTGCATCAGCCTTGCCCGGTTCGTCGGCCCGCCGGCCAGCGCGACGTACTCGCGCGGCGTGAGATCGGGCCGGAACTCGTGGGCGCCCGGCGTCTTGACCTCCCCGAGGATGAACACGCGGTCCTCGACGACCGGCAGCATGAACACGTCGCCGTTCTGGAGCACGATGTTGGGCGCATCGTCCTTCTCGACCAGCATGCGATAGAGATCGATCGGGATCCGCTGCCGCGGACCGCTCGCGCCGCTGCGGTCGACCAGCGCGAGCCTCAGATCCGCGTAGGCGGTGGCGCCGCCCGCGCGGTTCAAGACATCGCGGACGCGCTCGCCCTGCGCCAGCTCGAAGCGCTGCAGGATCGTCGACTTTCCGGCGACCGTCGCCTTGGTGCTATCGGCGGTGCCGTTGAACGCGCCGCGCACCTCGATGACGTCTTGCAAGGTGGAGGTCGCCGGCACGTAGAGCGCATCGCCCGGCCGCAGCTGAACGTCCGCCGGCGGCGCGAGCGCCGAGCGCAGATCGATGGACGTCGCTTCCCGGCGATCGCCCGATCCGACGCGCATCAGGCGGGCGTCGCCGGGCGCCGCGGTCTCGCTGAGCCCACCCAGCAGATTCAACAGCTCGCGCAGCGACGGCGTCGAGCCGATCTCGTACTCACCGGGGCGACGCACGGCGCCCGAGAGCGTGACGGAGCCCGAGCGCGGCGGCACGTGGATGCGCAGCCCTTCCGCGACGAACGGGTTCTGCGCGAGATCGCCGCGAAGCTGGAACGCGAGCAGGTCGATCTGACGGTCGCCGCCTCGCCGCACGAGCGTGATGTTGCGCAGGCTCCCGCGCGGGTTGATCCCGCCAGCCTCGAGAATGACGTCGTACACGCGACGCATGGCTGAGGTCTGCACGATGCCCGGGCGCTCGACTTCGCCAGTTACGGTGACTTCGAACGTGCGCGGCGCCACGACGGTGACCGTGGCGTCGGCGAACCGGAACACGTCGCGTGCGCGCTCGGACACCTTACGATGGGCCTCGAGCAAGGTGAGCCCGGCCACTGGGATGGGGCCGAGCGGTGGCACGTTGAGGACGCCCTCGAAATCGACGACCGCCTGCTGCCGTATGACGTCCACGCGTCCAGCTATCTGAACATCCAATAGGTCGCCCGGCGCGAGCCGATAGTCGGGCCCTGGGGTCACTCCGCGCGACGCGGAGGACGTCGGCGGCGCCGTGGGGGTGGGCCGAATCGCCGGCGCCGGGGGCTGCGGCGGCGGAGAAGTGCTCGGAATCTGAGCGAACCCCACGCTCGGCGCCAGAAGTGACACCACAAGAAGCAGGCTGACCACCCTGCGGAGACTACCGGCCTTCATAAGGGTCCACGGACGCCAAATAGAAATTAGGAAGCATTGTCGCTTTTCGGATTTCGGGAGGTCAAGGAAAATGCATAGTATTGCAATACTTTCCTTGACACCGCACAGGCCGCCGGGTACGATCCGCTTCGCTATTCGGCCAGAGCGGCGATCCGAGTCCCGAGGCGTTCCTGATGGTGCCTAGAGCCGTCCGCGTCGCCCTTGCGATCTGCGTCCTTTTCGCCTTTCTCGGCGCGGGTTTTTGGATCCACGCCGTCCTCCTGTCGCGCTCCGGCGGCCCCGCGCCGACACCCGAGCGGGGGCTCAACGCGGCGGAAGCGCTCCAGTCGGCCTTCGTGAGCGTCGCCGAGCACGTCAAACCCGCCGTCGTCCACATCAGCCCGGTCCAAGTGGCCAAGCGCCGACGGGCGCCGATCGTCCCCGGTCCGTTCGCGGATGATCCCGCGTACAAGGACTTTTTCGACCAGTTCCTGGGGCCGCGGGGCCCCGGCCAGCGCGAAGAATTCCAGTTGCCCGGGCTCGGCTCCGGCGTGATCTTCGACAGCCGCGGCTACGTGCTGACGAACAACCATGTCGTCAGGGGCGCCGACGGCGTTCTGCTGCGCCTGGCCTCGAAGCGCGAATATCGGGGGCGGATCATCGGCGCCGACGTGACGACAGACCTCGCGGTGATTCAGTTCGAGCCGGACGGCGCCGTCCCGGTCGCCACGCTCGGCAACTCGGACACTTTGCGCGTCGGCGAATGGGCCATCGCAATCGGGAATCCGTTCGGGCTCGACAACACGGTCACGGTCGGCGTGGTCAGCGCCACCGGCCGGGCTGACGTCGGCATCGCCACGTACGAGAACTTCATCCAGACCGACGCGTCGATCAATCCAGGGAACTCCGGCGGGCCGCTGGTCAATCTGCGCGGCGAGGTCATCGGGATCAACACCGCCATCGTGGCCACGGGACAGGGCATCGGCTTCGCGATTCCCGCCAACATGGTCAAGCGCATCACCGGCCAGCTGATGGATCGGGGCAAGGTCACCCGCGGCTGGATCGGCATCGCGATGGAGCCGTTGACGAACGAGCTCGCGCAGTCGCTCGGCCTCCGCGAGGCGCGCGGCGCGGTCGTGGCGCGGGTCTACTCGAATGGCCCGGCCGCGGCAGCCGGCATCGAGAAGAACGACGTCGTCGTCTCCTTCGAAGGCACGCCCGTCGAAGACTACCGCCAGCTCCAGCGCCTCTCAGCCGACGCCGAAGTCGGCAAAACCGTCAAGCTCGAGATCGTCCGCAACCGCGAGCGCCGCACCGTCCAGCTCCGCGTCGCCGAAGCCCCCGACCGGATAACGCCCGAGCGCCCCCCCCAACCCCGCGACCGCAACTAAGCCCCCGCCCGCGCGGCACCAAACAGTCCAAAAGCCAAACAGTCAGGAGTAGTCGGCGCTCGAGCCCCACCGACGAACAAACCGCGCTTCGAACGACCTGTTCGCTCTAACCTCGGCGAGTAAGCGCGAACAACTCGACGCAGTCGGGCCAAAGCAACAGATCAGATCCACAGATCGCCGCATCGTCCGCAGGACGACAGGCTGGGCCAGCCGAGACCGAAGCGAAGAGCAACAGTTAGATCCGTCGATCATCGCATCGTCGTCAGACAACAGACCGGGCCGGCGAGACCTGAGCCAAGAGCACCAGGTCAGATCCGAAGATGTCTCCTAGTTTCAGACGGTAGCCTGGGGGCGGCGGACGGGCGTGGGGGTGTTGCTCGCGACCTGTGTAGGCAGCGTTGCTTCAGCTGAATGTGAGGCTGAGGCGCTCGCAATGAGAGCAGTCAGGTCGCGAGCAACACCCCCACGCCCGTCCGCCGCCTCCCAGCCTCCCAGCTAAGCGACGAAGGGAGGGATCGGAGGAATCTCGACCTGTTGCGTCTTGACCTCGCGGACGCCGGGCACGGAGCGAGCGACTTCGACGGCGCGTTCGAGAGCCGCCGTTCCCTCGAGGGTGACCACCCCGCCATGAGCCTCGACGGTGATCCGATACCGCCGAGTCTCCGGATGCGTCGCCAGCGCGACCTGCACGCGCGACGCGAGCGCGCGCGACGCGACCATCTGGCGGCCGGCGTCAGTCGTGGCCATCTCGGGACGGCGCACGAGCGCCTCGAGGACCGCGACGACGGCGTCGTATTTCATCTTCTCGGTGTTCACGGTGAGCTCGTAGAGGGTCGGGTCCGCGATGTCGACCTCGTACAGGTAGCGCATCCGACCCGATTTCTCGAGGTCGTCGCGGCGCACCAGCTCGGCGGCCGCGCGATAGTGGGGCGTCTCGCCAGTCATCTCGGCGGTGCGCTTGACCCACTGCTTCACGCGATGCTCGAACGGCGCGATGACCCTGGCGCGGAGCACGTGCGGAACGCCCCGCAGCAGCCACTGACCGCCGCCGCGCATCAGGACGCAGTTGTCGTCCTCGGCGAACTCGAGACAGGTCGTCTGCAGCACGGTGATGTGATGGCGGGTCTCGGTGTCGAACCGTTCGAACAGGGTCGGCTTCGACTCATCGAGGTGGGAGAGCTTGTCCTCCGCCAGCCCGTAGCGCCGGGCCGCGTCGAGCAACAGCTCCTGGTTCACGTAGCGGTACCCGAGCCGCTGCGCCAGCGACATGCCGATCTCCGGGCCGCCCGCTCCCATCTGATGGGACACAACGATGATGGCCATAGATCACCCCCGCCGATACTTGTCTTTGAGCGTGGTCGGAGCGATCGCGATACGTTTGCCGGCGACGTCGTCCAGGATGTAGACCTCGTCCGTGAGCGAGCCGCTGGCGAAAACCTCGAAGACCTCGAGCGCCGCCTCCAGCGTGGTGCCCGGCCGTCCGTCCATCAATTGTTCGACCGCCGTCCGCTGGAGTCGCTGCACGACGTCCTCCTCGAAATGGCGGTAAGCCTATCCCACGACCCTCGCCCCTGCAAGCGGGTCGGCGTCCCGACCTGGCCGGATCAGGCCGGTCGACCGATGCGTCGCTCGGATTGCCCGAGCTGGGCCAGCGGAAAGCGGTCGAAGGTCGGCACGAACGAATACGGGGGCCACGGCCCGGTCGGCACGACGGCGATCCCTGCCGCTCGCGACGCGATTGGGGCGATCCGCGCGAGAAAGGCGTCGACCTCGCCGCGCGAGACGAGGAAGGCCACCGAGCCCGCCACGTTGCTCCCGCCCCCGGGCGATCGGTAACGCCAGCGCTCGATCCCCGCTTGCGTCACCAGGCGCTCGGCCAGCTCGCGCAGCTGGACCACGCCGGGCGCGCCGTCCGCGCATTCGCGGCAGGTGCGATCGATCGAATGCCCGCAGTGCAGCCGCAGCAGCTTGACGTTCATCTCGATAGAGCCCCGCAGCTGCGCGAGCGTCGCGCTGACCAGCGGCGCGTGCGCGGCCAGCCAGGCGTCGAGATCGACCGTGGCGACGATCATGCCGAATCGGAACGGCACCGTCCCGGACGCATCCAGGGTCGACGCGACCACGTCGTGATGGACCGCCAGGGTGCGCGCGTTGGCCTCCGGCGACTGCTCGATCTTGCTAACGAGGACGACCAGATCGCCGAACGGCCGAAGCTCGACAGGGCCTCCGACGCTCGCATCCGGTGGACGCCACCCCGCTGGGAGCCGATCGGCGATCGCGTAGAGGTACTGGTACATGGAGCCCCCCGCGCCCCGGACGGGGCGCCGACACGATCGGGGCGGAATCGATTGGTAGGGGCGAGGGTATAATGCTCCGGTCGTGTTGTCCAGGCACCGCCGCGGCTCGACGTGCGCCGTTGCCGGTCTCGCGGTCATCCTGCTCGTGTCCGGGGCACTGGCGGCCAAGCCGTCGCCCCTACTTCCAGCTCAAATCCCCGCGGGCGAGCGCACCAGGCTTCAGGAGCTCGCCGACGCGGCCTCCGTCAGCGCCCGGGCGGCGGGTGAGCCGTTCGTCGCGCGACCCGACGTCTTCGAGTTCCTCCTGGATCATCCGGAGTTCGCGACTCACGTGACCCGTGCGCTGAAGCTTGCCCGCTACCGCATCTGGCGCGGCCCCGAGGGGGGCCTGTGGCTCGACGACGGCTGGGGGGTGGTCGGGCAGTTTTCGGTCGTCTACTCGGCCGCCGGCACGCGCGTGGCGTACGCGCATGGTCAGTACCAGTCGGGTCTGCTCCCGAGTATCCGCGGCCAGGCGGTGGTCGTGATCGAGTACGGGCTGAGCCCCACCGCCGATCAGAAGAGCCTGATCTCGGCGGCCGTCACGGGATTCGTGAAGCTCGACAGCCGCATCATGGCGCTGGCTGGCATGCTCGCCGGCTCGGTCGCCACCGCGAAGGCTGAAAAGGAGGCTAAGCGGCTGGTCAAGCTCTTCGCGAAGGCCAGTCGGGCGATCGAGGACAATCCAGCGCACGTCCATGAGGCGGTGCGGCAGCGGCCGGACGTCCCGCCCGCCGAGCTCGAAGAGTTTCGCCGGCTACTGGGCCTTCGCTAAAGCCAACGCCAGCCCATCGCGGAAGCGCGCAACCTCGGGGTGTAAGGCGACCGCCGTGCGGTAGGCCTCCGTGGCCTCCGCATATCGCCCGCGAGCGAACAAGGCTCGCCCGAGCCGCGCGTGGGCGTCGGCATGGTCTGGTCTGCGCTCGATGACGGCGCGGGCCGCCGCCTCGAGCTCGTCGTAGCTGCCCAGGTACTCGAGCGAGTCCCACAGGTTGATGTGCGCCCGCGGCTCGTCGAAATTGAGCCGGATCGCCTCGCGGCATTCGGCCGCGGCCTCCGCGTAGCGGCGCTGAGCCAGCAGCACCCCGGCGAGCGCGGTGTGCGGCGACGGGGCCTCCGGCGTGATGCGAATGACCGCGCGATAGGCGGCCTCCGACTCGCGGTAACGGTGCTGCTCGGCCAGCATCTCACCGAGGTCGCTGTGGGCCCGCGCGTACTCCGGCTTGATGCGCACCGCATCGCGAAACGCCGCCTCGGCTTCCGCGTAGCGCCCCTGCCAGTAGAGCGCCACGCCGAGGCCGCGCCTGAGCGTGGCGTGGTTCGGACGCAGCGCGAGCGCTTCGCGGTAGGACGACTCGGCCTCGAGGTGCTTGCCCTGGCGGCCGAGGCCTAACGCCAGGTTCGCGCGGGCCTTCACCGAGTCGGGCCGCAGCCGGATCGCCGAGCGCAGCGCAACCTCGGCTTCCGCGTGACGCCCCTGGCGCCCGAGCGCGACGCCGAGCTCGTAGTGCAGGTCGGCGTCGCCGGGTCTGAGCGCGAGCGCCCGCCGAAACGACGCCGCGGCCTCGGCGTAGTCGCCGAGGGCTCCGAGCGCGAGTCCGCGCCCGCTATGCAGGTCGGCATCGTCCGGGCTGACCGCCAACGCGTCGGCGTACGCCGACGCCTCTTCCGCCCACCGCCCCTGCCGCCGCAAGGTCGCGGCCAGGCCGAGGTGCGCGTGCAGGTAGCTCGGCCGCAGACGGATCGCCTCGCGGAAGGCCGCCGCCGCGTCGTCGTAACGTCCCAGACGCTCGAGCGTGACGGCCAGCTGATGATGCGAGCGCGCGGCGTCAGGCCGCAGGCGAAGCGACTCGCGGAACGCCGCCGCGGCCTCGACGTCACGGTGCCGGCGGCGCAGGACCGCGCCCAGCCGCTCGCGCAGATCAGCGTCGTCCGGGCGCAGGCGGATCGCGTCGCGATAGGCGCTGGTGGCTTCGGCAAGCCGTCCCTCACGCTCGAGCGACAGCGCGAGGCCGCGCCACGTCTTGGCGTCGTTCGGCATGAGCGCCAGCACCTCGCGGTACGCCGCGGCCGATTCGGCGTAGCGCGCCTGCTCGTAGAGCGTGTCGGCCAGGTCGCGCCGCGCCGTCGTGGGCGCGGTCTCGCGCCCGAGCGCCTCGCGGTGCACGACCTCGGCCGCCGTCACCTTGCGCTGGCGCCGGAGCACCGTCGAGAGGTTCGTGCGGGCAATCGCGTCGTTGGGCTTGAGGCTGAGTGCGTCGCGGAACGCGGACTCGGCGCCCGCGTAGTCGCCGCGACGGCTGAGCGCCAGGCCGAGGTTCACGTACGCCTGGGGCGAGTCGGGGCGCAGGCGGATCGCCTCGCGAAACGCGGCCGCGGCCTCGGCATAGCGCGCCTGCTCGAAGAGGGCGCCGCCGAGCTCGAGATGCGCGGACACGCCCTGGGGCTGCAGGAGGATCGCCTGCTTGAAGACCGCTTCAGCCTCGACCGAGCGCCGCTGACGGCGCAGGACCACGCCGAGTCCGAGGTAGGCTCTGAGTCGACCGGGGTCTACGCGGACGGCTTCACGGTAGGCTGCCTCGGCTTCGCGATACCGGCCCTCCCGCACGCAGATGTGGGCGCGCTCGCACAGCGACTCGACCTCGAGCACCGCCTACTCGGGCAGCACCGCGATCGCTTCGATCTCGACGAGCAGGTCGTCTCGGACCAGGCGTGAGATCTCGACGAGCGTGCTGGCGGGACGGTGGGGGCCGAAATACTCCTTGCGGGCGACGTTCACCTTCTCGCGATCCGCGATGTTCTTGAGAAACACGGTGACCTTGCAGACGTCGGCGAACGTGGCGCCGGCGGCCGCGAGGCAGCGCTTGAGATTTTCGTGGACCTGCCGCGCTTGCGCCGTCGCGTCGTTGCCGCCGATGGTGCGGCCCTGCGCGTCCGACGCGACGCAGCCCGAGACGAACACGAGGCGTCCGGCGCGGACGACGTTGGTGAAATGGCTGATGGGCTCCGGCATTCCCGGGACTCGAATCTCTTCGCGCCGACCGATACCGTCCATGGCCACCTCGCCTCGAAGTTCGACAACGCCGTAACTGTATATCAAGACGTGCGGCGCTTGAAAGACAAGAGCGCGGGAATACGCGGCGGGGCGGACGCGGCGGGCCGGCGCATGTGCCGGCCCGCCGTCCTTGCCCGTGCGCCGTCGTTGCGCTCGGCTTGATTCAGGGTTCGGACGTTGCCGGTGCCCGTTCGTTACCGCGGACGAGGAGTCCGGTGAGGACGTTGCTTCCGTTCTCCTCTCGGTAGGTCGCGATGACGATCGCCCCCTGCTCGAGCGCGCCCGGCCGCAAGGTCGCGCCCGGCGGTGTCACGAGCGTGGTGCCGTCGGTCAGCGTGATCTCGGTTCCCGATTCGTCGACGCGCTGGACTTCACCCTTCAGAATTTTCTCTTG